>JAKCEJ010000050.1 GCA_021838065.1 Pseudomonadota bacterium | reverse complement strand
GGCAGCCCAGTAACGACGAATCGCCTCATAAAAGCGCGCCGACCGCAGCGCATCGACCACGAAGTCCGGCTGCTCGACCCACTCGACGTCCGGCCCGAAGCGGGCCCGGCCCGCCAGATCGAGCGTCAGATGCACGCCCAGTCCGCCGGGCTCGGGCACCGGATAGATCAGGCGTGCAAAAGGCGATGTCCCCTGGAAACTGAAATAGCTTCCCTTCGCGTAATGCAGCGGCGGGATGAGCTGCGGCGCAACGCCGAGCCCGCGTGCGACCTCCTGCGCGCCGAGACCGGCGCAGTTGATCACCGTGGAGACAGCCAAGCTCACCGACTCATTGGCTGCGCCGGCTTCGACGAAGATCATTCCTCGCTCTGCGCGTCCGCCAATGAGCGGTGCCCGGCACACGATCGATCCGCCCGCCTGCTCGATCTCACCCTGCAGCGAGAGCATCAGGCCATGGCTGTCGACGATGCCGGTCGAGGGCGAGTAGAGCGCGGCAACGCAGCTCAGCGCCGGCTCCAGTTCCCGCGCCTCGGCCGCCTCGAGCCAGCGCAGATCCGTCAGACCGTTGGCATGCGCCGCCGATTCGATCTGTCTCAGTCGGGGCCGCTGCGCATCATCCGTCGCGACGATGAGCTTGCCGCAGCGGCGATGCTCGACACCGTGCTGCGCGCAGTACTCGTAGAGCAACTGGCGCCCCTCGAGGCACAGTCGCGCCTTGGCCGAGCCCTGCCGATAGTAGAGGCCCGCATGGATCACCTCGCTGCTGCGCGAGCTGATGCCCGTGCCGATGGTTTCCTCCGCTTCGAGCACGAGCACGTCGCGGCCGGATCGTGCAAGCGCTCGGGCAATCGCCAGTCCCACGACGCCCGCCCCGACGACAACGCAGTCTATGCACTCAGCCATGATCGATGTGATCTCGTCATTCGTCGACCAAAACGAACCGCAAGACAATGCGCCCGGCACCTGCACATGGCCGATCCACGCTACCGATAGTGCGTCTCGATCCAGCGCTGATAGCTGCCGTCCATGACCGACCGCCACCACCACTCGTTCTCAAGATACCAGGCGAACGTCTCGCGCAGCCCACGCTCCAGGGTGACCTCAGCCTTGTAGCCGAGCTCACGCTCGGCCTTGCGGCAATCGATGGCGTAGCGCCGATCGTGACCGGGGCGGTCCTTCACGAAGCGGATGAGACTGGCGCTTCTCTGCCCGCGTGCCGGCGGCGCCTCCGGGAAGCGCTTCGCGAGATCCTCGCGTTCGCGCAATGCCTCATCAGCCACCGCGCAGAGCGTCTCGACGAGCGTCAGGTTCTCGCTCTCCGCCCCCCCGCCGATGTTGTAGACCTCGCCCGGCTGACCCTTGGCCAGGATGCACTCGATCCCGCGGCAGTGATCCGAGACATGCAGCCAGTCGCGCACGTTCCGCCCGTCGCCGTAGATCGGCAGCTCCCGACCGTGCAGCAGGTTCACGATCATCAGCGGGATCAGCTTCTCCGGGAAATGAAACGGACCGTAGTTGTTCGAGCAGTTGCTGATCGTGCTCGTGAGCCCGTAGGTGTGGTGATAGGCGCGCACCAGGTGGTCCGAGGCGGCCTTGCTCGCCGAATAAGGGGAATTCGGGGCATAGGGCGTGCTTTCGGTGAAGGCCGGATCCTCCGGACCCAGAGAGCCGTACACCTCGTCGGTCGAGACGTGGTGGAAACGATGTGCGGGCACGACGCACTCTTCGAGCCACACGGTGCGGGCGGCCTTGAGCATCGAGTGCGTGCCCTGCACGTTCGTGTCGATGAACGCATCCGGCCCGTGGATCGAGCGGTCGACGTGCGACTCCGCGGCGAAGTGCACGATGGTGTCGAGCCGCTCCTCGCGCAGCAGGCCCTCGACGAGCGCGGTATCGCGGATGTCGCCGCGCACGAAGCGCAGCTCGGCGCGGCCCTTGACGGGCTCGAGATTGGCGAGGTTGCCGGCATAGGTCAGCGCATCGAGCACCACCACCGGCTCGCCGGCGTGCGTGCGCAGCCAATGGTGGACGAAATTCGCGCCGATGAACCCGGCGCCGCCGGTGACGAGGAGCCTAGCCATGGGCGAGCGCTTTCAGGGTTTCGCGCAGCCGCTGCCGCCAATGCGCCGGGACGAGCCCGAGCGCGATCAGCGAGCGCTTGTCGAGCACGCTGTAAGGGGGGCGGCGCGCCGGCGTCGGATAGTCTTCGGTCGCGATGGGCGTGACCGTGACGGTGGAGGGGAGCAGCCCGAGCGCGGCGCCCTCCTCGGCAATGGCCACGGCAAAGTCATACCAGCTGGCCACCCCCGCATCGGTCCAGTGGTGGATGCCGCCGATCTCGGGCCGCGCCATGATCTGCCACAGCACCTCGGCGAGCGGCCGCGCGGCGGTGGGCGTGCCGACCTGATCGGCCACCACGCGCACCGCACCCCGCTCGCCCATGAGACGCAGCATGGTGCGCATGAAGTTCGCGCCCTCCGCGGCATAGACCCAGGCGGTCCGCACGATCACCGACCGATCGGGCAGAGTCTCGAGGACCGCCTGCTCCCCGTCGCGCTTGCTCGAGCCGTAGACGCTCAGAGGATGGGTCGGCGCCTCGGGACGATAGGGCGAGGAGGCGTGGCCGTCGAACACGAAATCGGTCGAGAGGTGTACGAGCCGAGCGCCGCTCTCGCGGGCGAGTGTGGCGAGATGTCCGGGCCCCTCGCTGTTGATCCGGCGCGCCCGCTGCGGCTCGGATTCCGCCTTGTCGACGGCCGTATAGGCGGCGGCATTGATGATCGCCTCGGGCCGCTCTCGCTCGAGCCTCTCGCGCACCGCCCCGGCATCGCCGATATCCAGATCCGCATGCGCACAGGCAACGAGCTCGATGCCCGCGGGGCAGGTCGCACGCAGCATGCGCCCAACCTGCCCGCCCGCGCCGGTGATCAGCACCTTCACGGGTAGACCTCGGCGTCCCCGAGAAGAGGCGCGGCAGCGTCCTTGCCGGACAGTACGGGCTGCGCTCCCGCGGGCAACGGCCAGCGCACCCCCACGGCGGGATCGTCCCAGCGGATGGCCCGCTCTTGCTCGGGCGCCCAGAAGTCGGTGACCTTGTAGAGGAAATCCGCCGAGTCGCTGAGCACCAGGTAGCCGTGCGCAAAGCCGGGCGGCACCCACAGCATGTGATGGTTCTCCGCCGAAAGCGTAACGCCCACCCAGCGGCCGAAGGTCGGGGAGGCGCGGCGGATGTCGACCGCGACGTCGAACACCGTCCCGCTCGTCACGCGCACCAACTTCCCCTGGGGCTTGAGGATCTGGTAGTGCAGCCCGCGCAGGATGTGCCGGCCCGAGTGGCTGTGATTGTCCTGCACGAACTCGCGATCGAGCCCGGCGGCAGCGAACTTGCGCCGCTCCCAGGACTCCATGAAGAACCCGCGCGCATCCCCGAACACTTTCGGGCGGATGAGCACGACCTCGGCAATGGCGGTCGGCTCGAACTCCATTACAGGGGGCCTTTCAGCAGCTCGAGCAGGTAGGTGCCGTAGCCGCTCTTGGCGAGGGGCTTCGCGAGCCGCTCGAGCTGAGCGGCATCGATGAGCCCTGCGCGGAAGGCGATCTCCTCCGGACAGCCCACCTTCAGGCCCTGGCGCGCCTCGAGGGCCTCGATGAACATCGAGGCCTGGATGAGGGACTCGTGGGTGCCGGTGTCGAGCCAGGCGACGCCCCGCCCGAGGCGCTGCACGTTGAGCGCACCGCGCTCGAGATAGAGCCGGTTCAGATCGGTGATCTCGAGCTCGCCGCGCGCCGAGGGCTTGAGGCTTCGGGCAAGATCGACGACCCGATTGTCGTAGAAATAGAGCCCGGTGACGGCGTAGTTGGATTTGGGCTGCGAGGGCTTCTCCTCCAGAGTGACCGCACGGCCGCCCGAGTCGAAGCTCACCACGCCGTAGCGCTCGGGGTCGCGCACCCGGTAGGCAAAGACCGTCGCCCCGCTGTCGCATTCCGCGGCGGCCTGCAGCTGCTCAGGCAGTCCGTGGCCGTAGAAGATGTTGTCGCCGAGCACCAGCGCCACGCGCTCCTCGCCGATGAAGCGCTGGCCGATGAGAAACGCCTGCGCGAGTCCCTCGGGGCGGGGCTGCTCGGCATAGGTGAACGAGAGGCCCCACTGCGCGCCATCGCCGAGCAGGCGCTGAAAGAGCGGCAGGTCCTCGGGCGTCGAGATCAGGAGGATGTCCCGGATCCCGGCCAGCATCAGCGCCGAGATGGGGTAGTAGACCATGGGCTTGTCGTACACCGGCAGCAGCTGCTTGCTGATGCTCAAGGTGACCGGGTGCAGCCGGGTGCCGGCGCCCCCGGCGAGAACGATGCCTTTCAATGGACAGCTCCTCTGCGTTCGCTCATCGGACAAGCTTGCCACGGGCGAGTGACGCCCGTCATGCGTCCGTTCTCAGCCCGCAACGGCCGCCTTGCTACCGCAGCACGTCCTGCACGCAGGCCAGCAGATCGTCATACACCCCATCGGCGGCGCCGATGGCCTCCGTGGACAGCGCATGGCCGGAACGGACGAGGAAGCACCGGCCGACGCCGGCGGCGCGGCCGGCCTGCACGTCCGAGAGCTTGTCCCCGACCAGAAAGGAGACCGCCGGATCGATATCGAGCGCACGGATGGCCTTGAGCAGCATCCCGGGCGCGGGCTTGCGGCACTCGCACGCTCGCCGGTACTGCGGCAGCGGTGCATCGGCCAGGTGAGGACAGTACTCGATCGCATCGAGCGTCACGCCCTCGGCCTGCAGGCGCTCACGCACCTGGGCCGTGAACCGCTGGTACTGCGCTTCCGTGTACAGGCCGCGGGCGATGCCGGACTGATTCGTCACCACCACACGGCGGTAGCCGGCGGCCCTAAGCGCGCGCAGTGCCTCCACCGCCCCCGGCAGCAGCACGAAATCCTCGATCCGGTGCACATAGACGCGCTCCTCGTTGAGCACGCCGTCGCGGTCGATGAAGGCCGCGCGGTGGTTGCGAGGCCCCATCGCTGCGCCTCGCCCTTCGGGCCGGCTGCCGCCGTCCAAAATCGCTCCAGACGATTTTGTCATGCGCCGCGGATGCGCTGCACGAGGGCGGAGGTGGAGTATCCCTCGACGAACGGAATCGCGAGCGAGCGGCCGCCCCAGGAGCGCATCAGGCGCGTCTCCTCGAGGCTCTCCATGTCGTAGTCCCCGCCCTTGACGTAGACATCCGGCCGGCAGCGCGAGAGCAGCTCGCAGGGGGTCTGCTCATCGAACAGCGTGACGAACGACACGCTCTCGAGGGAGGCGACGACGATGAGCCGGTCGAGCTCGGCGTTGAGGGGCCGGTCCGGGCCCTTGCCCTGCAGGCGGGAGGAGGCGTCGCTGTTGACTGCAACCAGCAGAGCGGCGCCCAGCTCGCGCGCCGCGGCCAGATACGTCACATGCCCCCGATGCAACACATCGAACAGGCCGTTGGTGAACACGAGCGGCCGGGGCCATCGGTACGTGGCCACCTCGGCGTTCGGAATGATTTTCCGGGAGAGGGGTTGAGGCAGGCCGGTCATGGTCGAGCCATGCGGCAGTTCCACAGACCATGGCGACAAATTGGATCGGCCAGTGTGCGCACGGCGGCTTCGCGCTCAGACCGCATTGGCGTGATCACGCGGGATATGAGCCAATGCCTCGCGCAACGAAGCGCGGGAGAGCTCAGCGTCGTAATGGGTCTGGAGATTGACCCAGCTCTCGGCATCGGTGCCGAAAAAAGCGCCCAGTCGAAGGGCCGCGTCAATCGAGATGCCTCGCTGCCGCTTGACGATCGCGTTGATACGGCGCGGTGGAACGCCGATCGCCTTCGCGAGCGCGTACTGACTGAGCCCCATCGGCTTGAGCCATTCCTCACGCAGGATGACGCCCGGATGCACGAGGGGGGTTTTGCGGCTCATCGGCAGTTTCCTCAATGGTAGTCGACGATCTCGATGTTCACTGCACGGCTGTCGTGCCATTCAAAACAGACCCGCCATTGATCGTTGATCCGGATGCTCCATCGACCCGTGCGGTCCTTGTGCAGCTTTTCGAGCCGGTTGCCCGGCGATACGCGCAGGAACGACAGATTGGCGGCTGCGTAGACCTGCTGCACCTTGCGAATCGCGACTTTTTCGACGGCAGGAAACCGCTTCTGAGACTTCCTCTCGAACACTGCTCGAGTGGCCACGCAGCGCAATCCGCGCATAACCGATATTGACGCGCAGCGATATCAACGGCAAGGGTGATGACTGGCGGTGCGCGGACGGGCCAGGGATCTGGCCCTCTACCCCTGCCCCGCCAGCCACCACGCATGACCGCGCCAGCGCTCGCGGGCCCCAGCGAGCCGCTCACCTGGGATCTGTCGCCGCGATTCGGCCCCAGCGGGTCGGCACATCCGTCAGCCGCAGCCGGACCGCCGCCACCGAGAGCGGGGCCCGCAGGTCAAGGAAGCCGGACGACGGGCGGGCTCAGGAACTGGCCGGCGAGGCGTTGGAGGCGCGCTGCAGGGCCGCGAGCACCTGCGCTTCGATGTAATCCAGCGCTTGCGGCCCGACGCGCTCCGCAAACTGCCTGCGGCGGTTTCGCGAGAGTCTTCCCCCGTTCTGGTACGCCATCACGATCAGTTTCGAGAGCGTGCTGCCGGGCACGTCGAATTGCTCATTCACCTTGCGTACCACTTCATCATAACACGCAAGGAACTCGACTTCGGCCGAGAGGTCCGTGCGCAGCGCATCGAGGGCCATGCGCGCGAGGAAAGTCACGCACTCGGTCGCGTCCCAATAGCGATAAATCGCCGGATCGCCCAGGAATTCGAACTTGAAATCGGGCCCGTCGAGCCACTGCACGTTCCAGAGGCGCCGCGCAGGCCGCGAGAACGACTGCAGCGCCTTCAAGTAATCCTGTTCATTGCGCTTCATTGCCGTCGAGAGCGGCAGGATCAATCCGTCCGGCAGCGCGCCGGACTGGCACAGTGCGTAATGGGCGAGGAACCGTGATAAGCGTCCGTTGCCATCGCTGAAGGGGTGCACGAAGACAAACCCGAAGGAGACCAGCGCGGCGCGCAGCAAGGGGTCGAGCTCGGAACACAGCGCGCCGTTCGCCAGCCGGCCGATTCCCTCGATCATCGAGGGAATCATGTCGGCGGGCGGCGGCACATAGCTCACACCGCGCGCGCCGGGTGCGCCATCGGAGAGATAATTTTGGGTGTGGCGAAATGAAGCTTCCCGGACATAGGGATTGGTCACCGCAGCATTCTGCAGCTCGACCAGATAGCCTTCGCTGATCTCGTGACGCTCGTGCGCCTGGCGCAGCAGTGCAGCGAAGGCTTCGGCCTTGCTGCCGGTCGGACTTTCCCCTTCGATTTCGTAGGAGCTGCGGGTCTCGTGCAGGTAGGCCCAGGCCAGTACGCGCTCGATCTGGCTCTCGGGAACCTTGGCCAGAAACGCCCGCGCCTGCGCAAGCGGTTCGGCCGCGAGGCAGTGCAGGAGATCCGGCGTGCGCCGCACCGTCGGGCAGAACGACCAGTCCCCAAGCCCATTGTTCAGGATGCGCCAGCGCCGGTCCCGCCGAACCGGCCCGCTCGTCACGTAGCGTTGCGAGTCGAACAGCTCGCGCGTCACGCCGCCAAGGCCCGCCGGCAGGTCCTCGAGCACTTCCCCCGAGAACTGCTCCCACAGGAAGCAGAGCAATCGGATGTACCCGCCGGTGGGGGTACGGCGAAGTTCCGTCAGCAGGGCGGAAGCCTCGAGGTGCCGACAGGCCACCGCCAGCACCTGCAGGTTCGTTCCCTCGTGTTTCAGAGCGAAGAGCAGCTGATCCACGGTCGTGTCCCGGGGCGCAAGATTTGCCGGAACGGCCAGAACGTCACTCAACTCCTCGATCCGGGTCACGCTGCGGATCGCCGCGGGGCGGTCCAAGGGCATGACTCGCAGTCCCAAGCGTTCGATCTCGCGCTGATAACCCAGGGAGGACATGAGAAGTGATCCTGAATCCGATATTTTTAAGCTAAATGGAATATCGTTAATACATAATTATACTTTATGTCGTAAATTGAAATAAAATTATTTACATAGGGTGTTTTGATTGGGGGATTTTTGTTCTAGGGCCATTTTTTTGAACAAACAGCCAGATTCTCCGAGAAAATTGTTCTATGCGATGGACCCGATCGCCGCAATGAAAGCCCGACCGGGCGCGCGATCACCTCGTAGGGCGCGATCCAGAACCGGGCGTCGAGGGACTGATCCGGCCCCTCCACGCAAGAGAGCGGATCCGTCGCGATTGACCGCGAGCCGCGACGCCGCCTCCGGTCGACGCGCTGCGGCGATGTTTACGCCGGCGCTGCGGATCCCCCCTGCCGATTACCGGACGCCGGCCGCTTAGCCAAACCCGTAACTGCACGGAGCGAGCGGGACCGGCCTTTCTTGAGTCACGATTCAGTTCGCATTGCTGTATGCACGCTCAGTCAAGCTGCATTGATTTTGGAGTACCTGTGAGACCTTCTCTCGCCCTGCAGAGACATCGCGACATTATCCCTCGTGTGGTGACCTCGCACCACACGCGGAATGCGCGCATTTTTGGCTCCGTCGCACATGGAACGGATGTCGAGGGCAGTGACCTGGACATCCTTGCCGATCCGACCGCAGACACCACGCTGTTCGATATCGGCGCCATTCGGCACGAGTTGCTGCAGTGTCTTGGCATTGCGGTCGACGTGCCACGCACCCAATGCCTTGCGCGATGAATTCCGCGCAGCGGTACTCGCTGAAGCGATGCCCCTGTGAGCCGGGACCCCCAGCGTCTGCGCGATTACCCATCGCTTATCGTCAACGCGATCGAACGCATCGAGCGCTACACGCGTGAGATGACTGAAGTCTCGTTCATGCGCAGCGAGATGGCGCAAGACGCGGTCATATGCAACTTCGAAGTCATTGGCGAGGCAAGCCACAATATCGAAGTGCATCACCCCGAATCAGCGCAGCGACCCCCTGAATGACCCCTCGCAATTGCCTACCCAATGCGCAATGCCGTCGCGCAGGGCTACTTCAAGATAGATTTCGAGTGGCTGTGGAAAACGATCGGCCGTGACCTGCCGAGGCGCTCTCCCCACAGGTTCACGATCTGCTCAAAGACTTTCCGACCCACACATAACCGTCCTCCCGATCGATCAGCCCCGCCAGCCACTCGGCATAAGCCTGCCGCTGCTATTGCGGACTGTGCGGGAGCAGATCTTCCAGCGCGTATAGCGTCTTTTGCGGAAGGCGCTCCAGCGGATAGTACTTCGTGATGATGCGCAGCGCGTGCTCGTACGAGCGAACCTCGAGAAGACGAAGGAGGAAGCGGACATCCTCTTCATCATGGAACTCCGCTCCGATGCGCAGGGCCAAGCTTTTCATCGCGAGCAGATACTCCGGTTGCGCGGTCATCACCCGCAGGTGATCGAGCTCGAGAAAAGGAGCGAACTCGCCTTGCGCGCTCATGAAGCCCTTCACAGCGTCATTGAGCCAGTCAGCGTCGATTCCGGCCTTGATGGCCGCGCGAGTGGCGGCCTTGCGCACCTCTTCGGGCGGCCGGAACAAGGCGCCGACATCCCTCGTCGAAGCACGCGCGCCGTACGTCAAGCACATGACAGCGCCGCCCACGAGGAAGAGCTCGCCAAAGGCATCGGCTTGACGCAGCTCATCGTTCAGCAGCTCAAAGAGACGGCGGATATCCGCCTTGCTCAGCGTCGTCATCTGACGCCTACACCTGCGCGCCGACGCTCGAGTCGATGAAGATGTTGCGCCGGCGGAAAGGTGCTGGCGAGCGCGTCAGCAGGTACAGGCGCAGCGAGGGAAGCGCGGAGCCGAATACCGGCTCCGGCAGCGCCTCGATCCTTCGGGTCCACGCGGGCACCGGCACGCTACGCATGTTGCAGGCCGTCTCGCACATGGCGGCGACATAATTGGCCAGAAACGGCGAGAGCGCGGCTTGCGGTCCGGCTGCGACTGCCTGGCGTAATTCCGAGGCAGTCAAGCTCGCAAGCAGCGAGTTGAGCTCCGCGAGCGCGAAGGACGGCTCTGCGGCCTCGCTCAGCGCAGCGATGGCCTCCTGAAACGCTGCCGCAGGCGCCGGGAGCACGCGGCTCAACACGTAGGCCGACATATCCATTCCGGCCTGCCGGGCCGCGCGGCGGATCGCCGACTTTTCCGCCTCGGACACGCGCACTTGCAGCTGCGAAAGCTTTGCGGGCCGGTTCATGGCCCGACCATAAGGGGGATCGAACGCTATGTCAATACGAGCGTATTGACGTCGAGCCCGGCGCAGACATCTCCACCCTCGACCGAGTGCTCATTGCGCACTTCACCCCAAAATGCGTGCGTTCTCGGCGCCGTCGGACAGGGGGCGGATGTCACGGGCAGTGACCTGGGCATCCTCATCCATCCCGCCTCCGCGCCGCGGTCCGAGCACTCCGTCAGCCCCGCCCCGCCAGCCACTCGGCATAGCGGCGCACGCCCGTCCCGACATCCGCGAACTCGATGTCGCACCCCGCCGCCCGAAGCGCGGTGAGATCCGCCTCGGTGCGGCACTGATACTGGCCCACGAGCGCCTGCGGAAACGGCGTGTACTCGATCAGGCCCGCTTTCACCTGCTCGGCGAGCGTCAGCGGCGGCTCGTCGCGCTGCGCGCGCATCGCGTTGATCGTGGCCTGGGCGACATCGTTGAACGGCTGCGAGCGCCCCGAGCCCACATTGAAGACCCCGTTGCGCTCGGGATGGCGCAGGAACCACAGATTCACCGCCACCACGTCCTCGACGTACACGAAATCCCGCGCCTGCTCGCCCGGGCCATAGCCGCCGTACTCGCCAAAGAGCCGGACCTTGCCGTGCTCGCGCAGCTGCCCGAAGTGATGGAAGGCCACCGAGGCCATGCGGCCCTTGTGCTGCTCGCGCGGTCCGTAGACGTTGAAGTAGCGAAAGCCGGCCACCTGGTGGCGCGCGGTCGGGAGCATCCGGCGCACGACGTTGTCGAAGAGCAGCTTCGAGTAGCCGTATACGTTGAGCGGCCGCTCGCACTCGGGCGACTCCCGGAATTCGGCGCTGTCCCCGTAAGTGGCCGCCGAGGAGGCGTACAGGAGCCGCGTGCCCTGGGCCTGGCAGGCATCGAGCAGGCCCTTGGAGCAGCGGTAGTTGTTCTCGAGCATGTACCGGCCGTTGTGCTCCATGGTGTCCGAGCAGGCGCCCTCGTGAAACACCGCCTCGACCCGCCCGAGCTCCCCGCGCTCGAAGCGCCGGTAGAACTCGTCGCGATCGAAATAGTCAGCGAGCGTCGCGCCGAGGAGGTTGCGGTACTTCATCCCCTCGGTGAGATCATCCACCGCGATGACCTCATCGATGCCGGCGGCATTCAGTCCGTGCACCAGATTGCTGCCGATCATCCCCGCCGCGCCCGTCACCACGACTCTCATGCAAACAACTCCTCATAGGTGGCGGTGGCCGTGCCGAACTTGCCGACCACGATGCCGCCGGCGCGGTTGGCGATCGGCATGGCCTCGCGCAGGCTGAGCCCCGCGGCGAGCATCGCCGCGAGCGCGGCGATCACGGTATCGCCGGCGCCGGTGACGTCGAACACCTCGCGCGCCTGCGCGCCGATGCGCACATGGCCGTCCGCATCGAAGAGCGACATGCCCTCCTCGCTGCGCGTCAGCAGAATCGCATCCAGCCGATGCTCCCGGCGCAGGTTCGCCACGCGCTCCTCGAGCTGCTGCTCTGAGGACCAGCGGCCGATCACGTGCGCGAGCTCCGCGCGGTTCGGCGTCACGACCGTAGCCCCGGCGTAGCGGGTGTAATCATCTCCCTTGGGATCGACCAGCACCGGCTTGCCGGCCTCGCGCGCCCGCCCGATCATGTCCGAGATGTGAGTGAGCCCGCCCTTGCCGTAATCGGAGAAGATCACCGCGCCCGAGGCCGGCACGCTGCGCTCGAAGTCCGAGAGCATGCCGGAGAGGATCTCGTGATCGGGCTGATTCTCGAAATCCACCCGCACCAGCTGCTGCGCCCGGCCGATGACGCGCAGCTTGACGCTGGTGTAGAGCTTCGGATCGCGGCCGAGGAGGCTCTCGATCGCGCGCTC
>JAKCEJ010000347.1 GCA_021838065.1 Pseudomonadota bacterium | reverse complement strand
TTCCGATCTATGCCGAACCGGTCGCGCAACGGCGACGTCAGCAGCCCGGCGCGCGTGGTGGCGCCGACGAGGGTGAAGGGCGGCAGGTTCAGCTTGATCGAGCGGGCCGCGGGGCCCTCCCCGATCATGATGTCGAGCTGGCAGTCCTCCATGGCCGGATAGAGCACTTCCTCGACCACCGCCGAGAGGCGATGAATCTCATCGATGAACAGCACGTCCCGCGGCTGCAGATTGGTGAGGACCGCCGCCAGATCGCCGGGGCGCTCGAGCACCGGGCCGGAGCTCTGGCGCAGATTCACGCCGAGCTCCGCGGCAATGATGTGCGCGAGGGTGGTCTTGCCGAGGCCCGGCGGCCCGAACACCAGCACGTGATCGAGCGCCTCGGCACGCTGGCGCGCCGCCCCGATGAAGATCTCCAGCTGCTCGCGCGCCTTGGGCTGACCGACGTACTCGGCAAGCCGGCGCGGGCGGATGGCTCGATCGATGGCCTCGTCCTCGCGGCTCGGCTGCGGGTCGACTGTGGTGCGCTCGGAGTTCATGCGTTCACTCCCGCGCTGCGCTCTGCAGCGCCCGGCGGATCAGCTCCTCAGTCGAGCCTGACTCGAGGCCTGCGCTCTTCAGCAGCCGGTTCGCCTCGGCGGGCCTGTAGCCGAGCGCGATGAGCGCATCGAACGCCTCGGTCTCGGCACCCGCTGCGGAGGTGCCCGGCGCACCGGCGCGCGCGGCGGCATCGAGCCGGTCGCGCATCTCCACCACCAGCCGCTCGGCCGTCTTGCGCCCGATTCCCGGCACGCGGGTGAGCGCGCCGATGTCGTGCCCGTGCACGCACTCGGTGAACGCCTCGACGCTGATGCCCGAGAGCAGCGCGAGCGCGATCTTCGGCCCGACGCCCGACACCTTGATCAGGTCGCGAAACAGCCGCCGCTCCGCCTCCGTGCCGAACGCATAGAGGACATGCGCGTCCTCGCGCACGACCAGGTGCGTGAGCAGGCGCACTTCCTGCCCGACCGCCGGCAGATGCAGGTAGGTCGACATGGGCGCCTCGAGCTCATAGCCGAGACCGCCCGCCTCGACCGTGAGGTGCGGGGGCGCCTTGGCGAGGATGTGTCCGCGAATCGAGCCGATCATCTGTTGAAGCCGCTCCCGATGGGCGCCGCGCCGTGCGCGGCGGCGAGCCGTGCCAGCTGGCGCGAGTGGGCATGGCACAGCGCCACGGCGAGCGCGTCGGCGGCATCGGCGGCAAGCCGCCCCTCGAGCGCGAGCAGGGCGCGCACCATATGCGCCACCTGTCGCTTCTCCGCGGCGCCCGAGCCGACCAGGGCCAGCTTGATGGCGCGGGGAGCATACTCGAATACCGCCAGACCGTGGGGCACGGCGCACAGCGCCGCGCCGCGCGCCTGGCCGAGCTTCAGCGCGCTGTCGACGTTGCGGTTGACGAAGACCCGCTCGATGGCCACCTCGGCGGGCTGGTGCAGCGCGACGAGCTCGCTTAGGCGCTCGAAGATCAGCCGCAGCCGCACGGCGAGCGTGGCGGCCGGCGGCGCGACGACGCACCCGTGGGCGATGTGCAGCCACTGGCCGCCGCGCGACTCGACCACGCCGAAGCCGGTCGTGCGCGAGCCCGGATCCAGGCCCAGCACGCGCAGCCCCTCGAGCACGAGCGGCGCCGCCGGCGCCGGCGCAGCGGCAGCGGCGCGCTGCGGGTCAAACGCGCGCCAGGACCGGCTCGGATATCTCGCCATTCGAATACACGTGGCGCACGCCATCGATCTCCGCCAAGGCCGCAAGGAGCTCGCGCAGCCGCCGCGCCGCGCCGCCCGCAAGCGCCAGGGTGAGCGCCGGCCGCTCGGTCACCTCGGCCGCAAGGGGCACCCACCCCTGGCGCGCGAGCGCCGAGCGGACCGCCTCGAAATCGTCAGGATCGGTGAGCACCTCGAGCCTCTCGCCGCGCGCGCCGGTGACATCCTCCGCGCCGGCCGCATATGCCGCCTCGACCAACGCCGCCCGATCCGCCGCGGCGGCGAAGCGCAGCCGGCCCACCCGAGCGAACAGATAGCTCACCGCGCCCTCGGCGCCGAGCACGCCGCCATGCTCCCGAAACGCCCCGCGCAGCCGCGCGCGCATGCGCTCCGGATCGTCGGTGAGGCATTCGATCAGCACCGCCGTGCCCTCGGGGCCATATCCCTCGAACCGCAGCGGCCGCGCACCGGGCGGATTCAACACCATGTGAAAATATACAGTCCCAGTGCCACGCGGCACAACCCCTGCGCGACCCGCAGGTTCGTTCGTCCGCCAGCGTGCCGGTATCATAGCGATGGACAGCCTCTGAGGCATCGAAGACCCGTGGAGACGACGCAGCACTGTCCGCCCGCCCTGCTCGAGTCTCTCGGCGCCGTCCGGCGCGCGCTCGAGATCGAGGCGCATCGCGGCGGGCGGCCGGACGACACCGGTGGGCCGGCGATCCTCCTGCGGGGCAGCGCTGCGGACGCGGGCCCGAGCGCATCGCGGCTGCTCGCCACGAGCGCCGAGGCGGCCGAGATCATCGGGGCGCTCACGGAAGACGCCGATCTCGCGAGGGCGCTGCTCATCAAGCCGGTGCTCGGCGGCGCGGCCTTCACCCCCGAAGCGCTCGCCCGGCTGGCGGGGCAGCCCGCGTACGACACGGCTGAGGCCCTCACCCGGCTGGGCGAGATCGGTCTGCCGGTGCACTGGTCCCCGGATCAGGGGCTCGACGCCCGCCAGGCCGAGACCCTGCGCAAGATGCTG
>JAKCEJ010000049.1 GCA_021838065.1 Pseudomonadota bacterium | reverse complement strand
ACTGTGCCGGTGGTACGACGCACCGGGGGACTGGCCGACTCGGTACAGCATTTCGATCCGGCGACGGGAACCGGCACCGGCGTCGTGTTCAACGACTTCGACGCCCCCGCCTTTTCCTGGGCACTCAACACGGCGCTCGACTGGTACGGCGAGCCGGCGCTGTGGCGGCGCATCGTGCACAACGCCATGGCCCAGGACTTCTCGTGGACGCGGCAGACCGAGAAGTACCTCGAGATCTATCGGCTGCTGAGCTCGCGGTAAGCCCACTCCGCCGGGTCGTACCGCTTCGCGGCGGCGGGCTGCAAAGGCCAGTCAGCCTATGGCAGGCGGAACCACAGGCGAAACTCCCGCTCCCCGCCCGCCGTGAAGCGGACGATGCGAGAGCTCCCAAGCCGCCTCGCCCAGCCCAGCTCGATGCAGCGCTTGAGCATTTCCGCGCCCAAAGCGCCGGCCAGATGATTCCGGCGTGCCGTCCAGTCCAGGCACTCGCGGATAAGCGGGCGCCGCAGGTGTCCGAGCGCCTCGAGATTGATCCCGAATGCACGGCAGAACTCCCTGCCGGACTCCGTCAGGCACGACCCATCGGCATCGGAACGGATCATCCCGCGCGCCACGAGGCTGTCAAATAGCCGTACACCGCTATCACCCGCGAGATGGTCATAACAGACACGCGCCCGACGCAGTGCCGGATCGCTCGAGCCCCAACTGAATTTCGCCCGCCGCGTCGCGTCGGCGATGGACGTGAGGTCCTCAAGCAGCTGTGCCACCTCGCGATTGGCGAGGCTGAAGTAGCGATGCCGGCCCTGCTGTCGCACCACCAACATCCGTGCCGCGAGCAACTTGGAAAGATGAGAGCTCGCGGTCTGCTTGGTCACCCGCGACACCGTCGCGAGTTCCGTTGCGGTGAGTGCTTCGCCGGCCATCAACGCCCAGAGCATCTGCGCGCGGGCCGTGTCGCCGATCAGAGCCGCGACGCGGGCAATTTCGGGACCCGTTTCCATGACGCCCTCCGGAGATTCGGACCGTCATCCTCCACCAGCAGCCTGCATACATGGTTCGACGCCGTTCGAACCAATCACCGGTCCCCCGGTGCTAGCCTGCATACGCACACCGGAGCCCGGAGCGATGCAAGAACTCCCCACGACCATGGTAGCGCGACCAGGGGCCGGCAAGAAGCCGGGCGCCCACCCCGCGTTACAGCATCGGTCCCACGAGAAGGAGGCACGGGCACCGTCCGGCGAGGCAATCGGCCTGCTCGTACTGAAGACTCAGCTCGACAGCCGCGGTGCGCTGTATGAGCAGCTCGCACACCGCCTGAGGCAGATCATTCTCGAAGGCCGGCTGCCCGGCGGTCAGCAGCTACCGTCCACCCGCGACCTGGCCCGCATCCTCGGCCTGTCCCGAAACACCGTCGTGACGGCGTACGAGCTTCTTCGCGCCGAGCAATTGATCACCTCGCATGAGCGCTCGGTGACACGCGTCGCGCCGTTGACGGGGGAAGCACGTGCCTGCCCGCGGCCGTTCATGCCGCCCCCGTCGCGCTACGCGGCGCGCTTGCGGGCATTGAGCATCGCCTGCCCAACCCGTCCAGGCAGCGGGCGCGGGCACGACCTGCGCGACGGCGCCCCGATCGATCCCGCCCTGACGCGCGCCTGGGCCCGCAGGCTTGCCATTGCGGCCCGCGCAGCCCCGCACACCACGGCAGATCCGCTGGGATTCCTCCCCCTGCGCACCGCGCTTGTCGAGCACCTCGCGCGCCGTCGCGGCGTCTCGTGCACCGAGGACGAAATACTGATCGTCGGCAATGTCCGGCAGGCCATCACGGTCATTGTCCGCACCGTACTCAACGAAGGCGACTGCGTGGCCATCGAGGAGCCGCAGCCTCTTTACTTGATGCAGGCATTGCGCGCACACGGCGCTCGCATCCTCGGGGCATCCTGCGACAGCCACGGGATGATCACCACCGATCTGGCCTGTCACGGGCCCCGCCTGATCTGCACTTCACCTACTGCGCACTATCCAGCCGGATCCGCCCTGTGCAGGGCACGGAGGTCGCAACTCCTTGATATCGCCTCAGAACACCAGACCTGGATCCTCGAGGGCGGGCATGATCTCGAATTTCAATACTGCGCGAGATCGAACCCCCTACTGCGTGCAATGGATTTCGCCGGTCGCGTCCTTTACGTCGGAGCCTTCTCCAACACGCTCGCACCGTCGCTGCAGCTCGGCTTCATCGTCTGCCCACCGGAAATCCGCGACGATCTGCTTCACGTCAAGCAGCTCGACGGCCCAGGCAGTCCATTGACGGAACAGGTCGCGTTGTCTTCGTTCATGCACAGCGGCCAATTCGACCGGCACGTGCGCCGTGCCATCGCGGAGCTCGACCGCCGTCGCCGGGCCCTCGCCGGCGCGCTGCGCCGATGGGGTCGGAATCGCTTGGAAGTGCACGAGATTCCTTCGGCAACGCACCTGATCGCATGGGTTCCCGGACTGACCCACGCGCAGCTGTCGCGTCTCGTGGAGCTCGGCCTCGCACGCGGCCTTGGTCTGGCTCCGATGGACCTGCACTACTGCACCGCACCGCGCCGTCCCGGTCTTTATATGTGTTACGCGGGACTTTTGCCCGAAGCCCTGGAGCGGGCGGCAGAACTGCTGGCAGAGTGTCTGGACGAGTTGCAAGCGACCGACCGGCCACCCGCCGGGCGCGCTCCAGCGCACGCCTGCGCACCTGGCTCGCAGGCCGACGACAGCTCGCCGCACTGAGGCGTCATTGCACCTCGCAGCCATGAAATCATCGGATCGCCCGAAGGACGCCGAGCGTCCCGTGCCCGGCACAGCACTGGTGAATTCAGCCCCATGTCCACCTGGCGCTCACGCACCGAGACGGTGGGGCGCGGATGCCGCAGCATCGTGTCAGCACCCGGTCATCGCCCGACCCGGCCGATCCAACCGTGCAGGTTGGGACGGCGATGGGCGGCAAATGCAGCGGCGCGGCGCACGATTCCCTTGCGAGCATCCCCGGTTGGCCATGATCGCCGGTGGAGTGCGCCTGTGACCTGTGGCTTCAACGATTTCGACTTCCTGATCGGTCAATGGAAGGTTCATCACCGCCAGCTGAGGAGCCGGCCGGCTCGGTGTACGGCCTGGCAGGAGTTCGTCGGTCACAGCGAGGCTCGCAAGATTCTCGGCGGGTTCGGCACCCTCGATGAGAGCATCCTGTTCGCCCCGCGCGGCACGTACCGGGTCGCCTCACTCAGCACCTTTGACACAGTGTCCGACCGGTGGCACATCTGGTGGTACGATGGGCGCACGCCGGGACACATTCATCCGCCGCTGGTCGGAAAATTCGTCCGCGGAATCGGCATCTTCTACGGCAGCGGTTGGATCGACGATGTGAGCACCGACCTGCGGTACCTCTGGGATCTGCGCGACGACTCACCCCGCTGGGAGCGCGCCCACGTCACTGCCAACGGGAACCAATGGGAGACGGACTGGATCATGGAATTCCACCGCGCATCGTGACGAAGCCACCCGTCCGCCCGACCCTCCAGCGCCGCTCGACGCGTGACTCCTGACCGTCTGATCGACGCGTATACCACCAGTTAAGCTGCGCACGGCATTTCGCAACGGCGGATGCTTTTGGTGTAGCTTACCGCCTTCGCGCCGCCAGTGAGGGCCACCGATGTTCGGATGCGTGGTGCCAGAATGCTCCTGACCCAGTTCCCGTTCGACGGACAGGGGACCCGCTACGAGCAGCTCGCCCGGGTATTGAAGCGCGCGATCATCGAGGGACATCTCTCCCCGGGAGAGCGTCTGCCGGCCACACGCACCCTGGCGCGCACGCTCGGCTTGTCGCGCAACACGGTGCTGACCGCCTACGACATTCTGCGTGCGGAGCAGCTGACCGTCTCGAGCGAGCGGGCGGGCACACAGGTCGCCCAGTTCACCCTGCCGGCTGGCATTACCGCCTCGCCAAAGCCGGTCGAGCCGCAATCCCGTTATGCCGGACGATTGCGCAACCTCGGGCCCAACCCGCTCGAAACGCTGCCCGGCCCGCTGCGCTACGACCTGTATTACAGCGGACCCGCTGCGGGTCTGGACCTGATGCGCTCCTGGAGCCGCAAGCTCGCGGCCGCGGGGCATGGCAGCGGGCGCCGCTATCCAGACCCGATGGGCCTGCCGGCGCTGCGCCGGGCCATCGCCGAATACCTCGCACGCCGACGTGGCGTCATGTGCACGGAGAACGACATCCTGATCGTCGGCGGAACCCAGCAGGCCGCTGCGCTCGCCGCGCGCGCCGTGCTGAACGAAGGCGACACGGTCGTGCTCGAGGATCCGCAATACCACACCCTGATGCAGGCGTTTTCCGCCTACGGCGCCCGTATCGTCAATGTCCGCACGGACGATCAGGGTATCGTCACGGAAGAGCTGTCCCGGCACCGCGCGCGATTGATCTGTGTGACACCCTCGCACCAGTTTCCCTCCGGCGTGATCCTCAACCTGGAACGGCGCCTGGAGTTGCTGGATATCGCCTCGAAGCAAGGCAGCTGGATCCTCGAGGACGACTATGACAGCGAATTCCAGTATCGGGGCCGGCCGCTTGCGGCACTGCGCTCGCTAGACTTTGCCGGCCGTGTGATCTACGTCGGAACCTTCTCCAAAACGCTCTTCCCTTCCCTTCGCCTCGGATTCATGGTGTGTCCGGCGGGCCTGCGCGATGACCTGCGCAACGCGAAGCGGCTCGAGGATCGTGGCGCCCCATCGGCAGAGCAGGCGGCGCTTGCGATCCTGCTGCGCAGCCGGCAGTTCGAGCGAAGCCTGGGCCGCACGCTGAGCGAGCTCAATCAGCGACGGACGGCACTGCTCGAGGGATTACGACAGCATCTCGGCAAGCGCGCGGAAGTCATCGACACCCAGGCCGGCGTGCACCTGGCGGTCTGGCTCAACGACATCAGTTATGCCGAGCTCGATCGCCTGCTGCAGCTCGCGCTGCGCCGCGGTTTGGGCCTCTATCCCATCCACCCGCACTACCACCGCCCGCCTCCGCGCCCCGGGCTGCTGCTCGGTTATGCCCGGCTGACGGCCGAGTCGCTGCGGCAGGCGTGCGCACTGCTCGGCGAATGCATGGACGAACTGGAGCGCGAGCGATCTCGCGGGCGGCGGGTGCGAGCGTAACTTCGCTCATCCGCCGATACGTTCCCGCGCACCTCGGCGCGACCGCCAAGCGTCCGCTCGAGCGACGCCGCAGCGCTGTCCACCGGGCCCGAACGGGCCTCGCCTGAGGCACCCTCCTGTACGCCGAGACCAAGGCGCTGTGCGCCTGCCTTAACTGCGGGCCGGCCACGCGCTGCACCAACAGGGCCGTCGTCAGGACATCTGGCCCCAAAATTCTTCGTTGCCGTGGCACTTCACCACGCCACCCAGTCTTTGTAGCGTACGGGCCGCTCGGCATGCGTCGACATCATCCATACGCAGTGGCCGACGAAATGGGGGAGCAGGCCGACGCTGTCGTGAATCTGCCACAGACACGGGGATACCGCTGGAGTGCAGTGATCCCGGCTCACGCGCCCCGGTGAGGGCGCCGCGGCTCACTGCCGTCTCCGGTGTGCATCCTCAGTACTCGGCGAGCGCCGAGCGGGCATTTGCCAACTGACAACGATTACTCAAATGGAGATGCACCTGATGAGCACGAAACATCCTGGACATCCGCTGGTGCGTTTGGCCGTGCGCGCCGCCATCACTGGCGGCACCCTGGCGGCGACGTTTGCGACGGCGCACGCGCAGAACGCCACACCGAGCCAGCCGAACTCCGCGTCCGCTGCGCCGGCACCGAGTCAGCTCAAGGAAGTCGTGGTGACCGGCTCGTTGATCGCGACGCCGAACCAGGTATCGATGAGCCCGGTAACCTTCGTCAGCGCGCAAGCCATCCAGCAGACCGGTGCAACCCGCATCGAGGACATGCTGAACCAGCTGCCCCAGGTGTTCGCCGACCAGGGCTCGAACATCGTCAACGGCTCCACGGGCACTGCCACCATCGATCTGCGTGACCTCGGTGCGAACCGCACCCTGGTGCTGGTCGACGGGCAGCGCCTGCAGCCGGGCGACCCGCGCACCGGTGGGGCGGTCGACGTCAACGAGATTCCCGCGGCGCTGATTTCCAGCATTCAGATCCAGACCGGCGGCGCCTCCTCGATCTACGGCGCAGACGCGGTCGCGGGCGTGGTGAACTTCCGGCTGAAGCAGAACTTCCAGGGCGTCGAGCTCGATTTCAACGGCGGCATCTATCAGAACGAAAACGGCAATACGGCGGGCGTACAGAGCGCCATTTCGAATTTCAATTCTGCGTACGGCACGAACTTCAAGCAGGCGCCGTCCAGCGTCTGGGCCGGCGCGCAGAAAGAGATCGACTTCATCGCCGGCGTAAACACCCCGGATGGCAAGGGCAACGCGACGTTCTACGCGACCTACCGCAACATCAACTCGGTGCTGCAGTCACAGTACTCGGTCAGCGCCTGCTCGCTGGGCTCGGGCTTTGTCGCCGGCTCCTACGACAGCGGCGGGAAGTTTCCCTGCCTGGGCTCGAGCAACGGCTATCCGGGCCGGTTCATTTACTCGCCAAACGCGAACACAACCTACGACCAGAGCGTCAACCTGGCAACGGGCGCCCTGGTGCCGTACTCCCCGGCGTACGATTTCAATTTTGGCCCTCTGAACTTCTTTCAGCGTCCGGATGAGCGCTACACCGCCGGCGCGTTCCTGCACTACACGTTCAACCGGCACGTGACCGTGTACTCGAGCTCGATGTTCATGGACGACCGCTCGCTGGCACAGATCGCCCCGTCGGGCGCATTTCTCGGCACGCCCTTCACGGTCAATTGCGCGAACCCATTCCTGTCCAGCTCCATGGTGAGCACGTGGTGCGGTGGCAGCACGAGCGGCACGACCTCGCTGTACATCGGTCGTCGCAATATCGAAGGCGGCGATCGTGTCGATGACCTCGAGCACACGGACTTCAACGAGACCATCGGCGCCAAGGGCGAGATCAACGACAACTGGTCGTACAACGGCAGCTTCCAGTACGGCTTCACGAACCTCAGCGAGACGTTCCGCAACGACCTGTCGGTCACCAAGATCAACGATGCGTTGAATGTCGTGATGGGCCCCAATGGTCCGGAGTGCGCGGTCACGGCCGCCGGCGCGGCCAACGGCCTGGGCGTCGGTTGCGTGCCGTGGAACATCTTCGGTCACGGCGGCAGCGCCTACCTGTCCCCGTCGGCCGCGGTACGGTTCCTCTCGACCCCGGCAGTCCAGCGCGGCCAGATTGCTCAGACCATCGTCAACCTGGTGTTCAACGGCGATCTCAGTCAGTACGTGACCCTGCCGAGCGCGCACTCGGGCCTGCAGGTGGCCGTCGGCGCCGATTACCGCGACGACAAGTCCTTCACCCAGCCGGACGCCGAGTTCCAGACTGCCGATCTGGCCGGCTCGGGAGGCGCCACGCTGCCGGTGGCCGGCGATGTGGTCGTGCGCGAAGGTTACGGCGAGGCGCGGCTGCCCCTCATTCAGGACAAGCCGTTCGCACAGAGCCTGGCCATCGACGGGTCGTACCGTCTGTCGTCTTATTCGCCGTTCAATGGCTCGGCAATTGGCGGTGTCACGACGAACACCTACGGATTCAGTGCGGCCTGGAAGCCCTCGCACGATTATCGTCTCCGCGCCAGCTTCGACCGAGCCGTTCGCGCACCGAACGTTGGCGAGCTGTACAGTCCACAGACCGTCGGCCTGGACGGCACCACCGACCCCTGCGCAGGAACCAATCCGTCGGCCACCCTGGCGCAATGCGAGCAAGCCGGCGTCGCAGCGGCGCAGTACGGCAACGTTTTGCCGGCACCGGCGGCACAGTACAACGGCCTGGTGGGCGGCAACCCGAATCTGAAGCCCGAGACCGCACTCACGAGTTCATTCGGGATCGGCTGGACACCGTCCTACGTGCCGGGTCTGAGCGCCGAGATCGACTACTACGACATCAAGATCGAGAACGTGATCGAGGCGCTCGGCGGCAACACCATCCTGAAGGAGTGCCTCTCGACCGGCGTGCTGTGCAATGAGATCCACCGCTCTGCGACCGGCACCCTATGGGGTCAGAGCGGGTTTGTAATCGATACCGAGCAGAATGTCGGACAGCTCGAGGAGAAGGGAATCGACGTCGACGTGAACTACGACTTCGCGCTCGGCCGGTACGGCCGCATGGCATTGGGCCTGCAGGGAACCTATATCGGCGCCTTCTACGTGACGCCGATCGCGGCCCTCAAATCGTCGCAGTTCGACTGCGCAGGCTACTTCGGGCCGGTCTGCGGCGAGCCGATCGCCCACTGGCGCCACCGCATGACCGTCACCTGGATGACCCCCTGGCACGGCCTGCAGGCGACCGCGACGTGGCGCTTCCTGTCCGGGGTGACGCTGGACCAGTTGAGTCCGAGCCCCGCGCTGGGTCTGCTGCATGGCGGGGCAACCATCGCCAATGGCGGTATCTCCAACACGGATGCGCACATCAGCTCGTACAGCTACCTCGACCTGACAGCCGCTATGCCAGTCGGTCAGGGCGTGACCGTGCGTCTTGGCGTCAATAACGTGCTGGACAAGCAGCCGCCGGTCATCGGCCTCTCGGACCTGCCCGCCGTGTTCGGCAACGGCAATACTTTCCCGCAAATGTACGACGCTCTCGGTCGCTACATCTTCGCCGATGTGACCGCGAAGTTCTGACGCGGGGGACTCACGCATGAGGCGGCGGTCCGCGCGACCGCCGCCTCTCAGCGCATCACTGCACCGGTGCCTCGGGGACGACCTGTGTGGCCGAAGGCGGCTTTGCCGGAGCCACGTCATCGTGCCGTGCCGCGAATGCAATGATCCAACCGAATACGAACATGGCGAGCAGGTTCTCGGCAGCCTTGAGCACCTGAACGTGGGTCACGACATACCGGAAGGTGACCGGCGCGGCTGACAACGGAACGACGAGGAAGTTCATGACGACGAATATCACGGCGCCGGCGAGCAGTCCGGCGCGCCCCCAGCGGCATCGGAGCGCCGGCCGCCGGGCGACTACGGCGACGTAGATGCCGGCGATCAGAATGGACATGGCCCACTGCAGCAGCAGCCCCAGGCAGACCACGGCGGCACCGCCGGCCAGTGCGGCACTGCCGAGGACGCCTGAGGCCACGAAGTGGAGAATGATCCGCGGACTCACCGTGTTGATGAGGCTCGCGGAGCCGATATCCACCGTCCCGGCCACGAGGCCGCCGACGACGATGGGGCGCAGCGAGATGCTGACAGGTTGGATCATAGGTGCTCCACTCGCGGGGGAAGTCGCCTGCGGCGCTGAGCGCTCCAAGGGCGGGCGATGCGAGACCTTACGACGGTTCGTCGGCGCGCCGAAGTACCACGGCGACATCGGATTTTGGAGCCAGGATTGCCGCGGGGGCGCATCAGGGACCGGCGCGGGCGACCCTTGTCATCGCCGCAGTGTCGCTGCCCGGGCTGCTGTGCCTCCGATCCGCTGCATAGGAAGAGGCCACCAGCCATGCCGCGCCGGTCAGTGCCGAGGAGATCATGAGCCCGGTCCAGTTCGTCCGGTTTGCCGGCGCCTGGAGCACGAAGCTGCCCCAGCAGAGCACCGTCAGCGCGCTCATCATCCAGGCCGTCATGATGGCCGCGAGCCGCGCCGCGAGCCCGAAGAGCACGGCCAGGCCCGCAGCGATGTAGGCCAGGCCGACCAGGTACCCCCAGCCGAGCCAGTGCGCAATCCACGCCGGCGGGAAGTCCGCGTTGGCCTGTAGGTATGCGAGGTTGTTGAGGCTCATCAGCATGAGCGCCAGGGCGAAGATGATCCGGCCGAGGCGCACGGCGCGGCGAGCAGTGATCGATCGCTGGAAATCCGTGCGGGCCGCGGGCGCCAACGCGAGGGTCAGCAGGCCACCGACGATGAGGGTTGCGTTCTCCCCGATTCCGGCCCAGTGGTCGGCGATGCCGGGCGCCGCGGCGACGATGGGAACGCGCAACAGCACGAGCCACACGATCAGATAGGCGCTCACGGCGAGCGCCGCGAATGCTCGGGCGCGTCTCAACAGCAGGGCTGCCCCGAGGGCAGCCATGAGCGCACCGTTGGCGTAGGCGAGCGCAGTCCGTGCCGGCAGGGTGCCGGGCACCGGCTGCCAGACTGCCGCGAAATGGCCGGTCGACAACGAGATGATGCCCAGTCCCGCGACGGCAGCGGCAAAGGTCAGTCTGCCCGTGATTCCCATGGGATTCATACGCGGCCCGGCCAGTCGTTTGATTGGACCGCCCCGGCCCCCCCTTTGTGCGGCGCACGCGAGCCCCGCAGTGCAGGCGAGAGCGCCGTTTGTGTTAGGGTACTGACGGATTCTGGCACCAGAAAGTGCCAGATGGCGCGCAACTAATGGTGCCAGAATGCTGCTTGCGAAATTCCCCCTGGATGGCCGCGGCGCGTTGTATGACCAGCTGGCGCGCGCGATCAAGCGCGCGATCATCGAGCGGCACTTCCAGGCGGGCGAGCGCCTGCCCGGCACCCGCGCGCTGGCCGAGACGCTCGGCCTCTCGCGCAACACGGTTGTGACCGCTTACGAAATCCTGCGCGCCGAGCAACTGATCAGCTCGAGCGAGCGCTTCGGAACGCGCGTGGTGCAGATGACGCTGCCGGCAGGATTCGCCGCGGCGCCGTCGCCGGTGCCACCGCAATCTCGCTACGCTGCGCGATTGCGCAAGGTGGGCTCGCAGTCGCTGGCCCGGCTGCGCGCGGATTTGCGCTACGACCTGCATTTCGATCCGCCGTTTGCACCGGAGTTCATGCGGTCCTGGACCCGCAAGCTGGTGGCGGCGGCCCACGTTGCCGGTCCGCACTATCCGGATGCGGCAGGCCACCTGCCGCTACGCACGGCGATCGCCGATTACCTGGCACGTCGGCGCGGCGTCGTGTGCACGGAGCGCGATATTCTCATCGTCAGCGGCACACAACAGGCCATCACGATCACCGCGCGCGCGGTGCTCGATGAGGGCGATACCGTCGCGATCGAGGATCCGCATTACCTGTACATGATGCAGACGCTGACGACCCATGGCGCGCGTGTCGTCAGCATACGTACCGATGAGAGCGGGATGGTCACCGCCGACCTGGCGCGCCACAAGGCCCGACTGATCTGCGTATCGCCTTCGGACCAGTTTCCCTCCGGCGTGGTGATGTCGCTCGAGCGCCGCCTGGAGCTCCTCGAGATCGCTTCGCGACAGGGCAGTTGGATCCTGGAGGACGATTACAATAGCGAGTTCCACTTCCGCGAACGGCCGATTGCGGCGCTGCGCTCGCTCGATTTCTCCGGGCGCGTGATCTACGTGGGAACGTTCTCCAAGACGCTCTATCCGGCCCTGCGACTCGGCTTCATCGTCTGCCCGCCCGGCATTCGTGCCGACCTGTGCGCGGTCAAGCGATTCGATGATCTGGGCAATCCGTCCGTCGAGCAGGCCGCCCTGGCCGCGTTCATGCGCAGCCGACAGTTCGACAAGCATCTGCGGCGCACGGTCGCGGAGCTGGAGCGGCGCCGCGATGCCTTCCTCGCGGCATTGCATCGCCATGGCGCGGACCATATCGAGATCCCGGAACGCGCCGCCGGAACGCACCTGGTCGTGTGGCTGCGGCGGGCCGGATTCTCGCAGCTACCTCGATTGATCGAGCTCGGGATCTCCCGTGGACTGGGACTGTACGCCATACACCCCTACTATCACCGACCACCGGAGCGCCCGGGACTGATGCTCGGCTACGCGGGTCTGAGCGCCGAGGCGCTGGAGCGCGCGGCGGAGCGGCTCGGCGAGTGCCTCGAGGCGCTCGAGCGTGGCGCACGGCACCGCTAGCGCCGGCCCGCCGCCGGCCTGCGAGTCGGGCCGACCCGGCGCCGCCCCGGGAAGCACGCCACAGACATGCGCGCGGCGACCGACGTCGCTTCGCATTCGGGCAGCGCGAAGCGCCGTTGACCGTGGAGAGCGTCAGGCGAACGGTGATACGCCGGACGATCCATCCGCGCCCGCGCCGCCGTGCCGGCCGGAGCGCCGCCGAGTCTGGCCCGAGCCATACGGTAGCGATCCCGAATCGCGCCGGGAAGCGCCAGGACGGCGCCTGTTTTCGGTGCCAGAGTT
>JAKCEJ010000048.1 GCA_021838065.1 Pseudomonadota bacterium | reverse complement strand
CACGCGGTCGCGGATGTCCTCGACTTCGCGCAGGATCGAGCCTTCGGAGCGGTTCTGGATGATGCGCCCCTCGTGCTCGGTGATGGAGCAGAATGAGCAGCCGCCGAAGCAGCCGCGCTGGATCGCCACCGAGAAGCGGATCATCTTGTACGCCGGGATGTTGGCCTCGCCGTAGCTCGGGTGCGGGCGGCGCTGATACGGCCGCTCGTACACCCAGTCCATCTCCGCCGTGCTGAGCGGGATGGGCGGCGGGTTCAGCCACACGTCCACATCGCCGTGGCGCTGCGCCAGCGCGCGCGCGTTGCCCGGGTTCGCCTCCAGATGCAGGATGCGCGAGGCGTGCGCATACAACACCGGATCGGCCGCGACCTGCTCGTACGAGGGCATGCGGATGACGCTGCGGTCGCGGTCGGCGTTCTTGACGCGTCGGACGAATCGCACGACGGTCGCGCCCTCGCCTGCAGCGGGGCGCTCGTCGGATGCCGGCGTCGACGCCAGGGCATAGGGGTCGGGATGCGGCGCGACGGGCCCCGGCGCATCGAGGTGGGTCGAGTCGATCTCGATCCAACCGTGGGGGAGCGTCTTGCGCACGAACGCCGTGCCGCGCACGTCGGTGAGCTCGTGTATGGACTCGCCTGCGGCCAGGCGGTGGGCGATCTCGCACACCTGCCGCTCGCCGCTGCCGTACACGAGTAGATCCGCCTTGGCGTCGAGCAGCACCGAACGGCGGACCTTCTCCGACCAGTAATCGAAGTGCGCAATGCGCCTGAGCGATGCCTCGATGCCGCCGATGACGACGGGCACATCCTTGAAAGCCTCGCGCGCGCGCTGCGCGTAGACGATCACGGACCGGTCGGGGCGCATGCCGCCCACGCCGCCCGGCGTGTACGCATCGTCGCTGCGCACGCGGCGGTCGGCGGTGTAGCGGTTGACCATCGAGTCCATGTTCCCGCCGGTGATGCCGAAGAACAGGTTGGGCCGGCCCAGCGCTGCGAACGGCTCGGCGCTGTGCCAGTCCGGCTGCGCGATGACGCCGACGCGCAAGCCCTGCCCTTCGAGCACGCGCCCGATGATGGCCATGCCGAAGCTCGGCAGGTCCACGTACGCATCGCCCGTGACCAGGATGACATCGCAGCTGTCCCAGCCGAGCGCGTCCATTTCGGCTCGGGTCATGGGCAGGAACGGCGCCGTTCCGAAGCGCTCGGCCCAGTGCTTGCGGTAGCGGGTGATGTCGGGTGCGGAGTGCATAAGGTCAGCAGAGCGGCGCAATGCGCCGGTGGCAAAGGGACCGCGCGCGGCGGACCGAAGCGAGCAGGTGAGGGATCGCCGCGCGGCGCCGCCGCGATGCGCGGTCGCCGCGAGCCAGGCCGCGGGCCTGGCCGGCAACTACTTGAATAATATCAGTATATCAGAAAAGGCCGCCGCGCATCCTGCCATGCGGCCTCGTCGGCCGCCGCCAGCACATCGAGATCGTGGGTCGTTGCGGCCGGGTCATCGACCCAGCGACGCAGCGCCTCGCCGCCGTTGATGACGTCGATGGCCAATCGCCCGCGCTCGTACTCGTAGGGGAAATCGCGCCACAGCGGATAGTCGGGCCGCAGCTGGCGCAGCGCCTTGAACGCGAGCGCCATCAGCCGCCACGGCCGGAACGCCCGATGATCGTAGTGCACCGGGTCCTCCACGTGCACCTGCACCCCGGCGCACAGCTTTCCGGCGTGCTTGTGAAACGTGGGCTCGAACCAGCAGGGCCGCCCATGGCAGCCGCGCAGCCACGCCGGTGCCAGGGTATGCATCGCGGCGAGCAGCGCCGGGACGTCCAGGTCCGGCGCGCCGAACAGCTCGAGCGGTCGGGTCGTGCCGCGGCCCTCCGAGAGCGTCGTGCCCTCGAGCATCACCGTGCCGGGATAGCAGCGCGCCATGAAGAGATTCGGGGCATTGGGACTGGGGTTGACCCAGGTGCGCTCGCCGAGCGGCCAGCCGTAGCCAGGCGCGGCGTGCGGGTTCCACCCCTCGAGCGTGACGACCTGGCATTCCACGTCGAGGCTCAGGGTCTGCACGAACCAGCGCGCCAGCTCCCCGAGCGTCATGCCGTGGCGCATGGGCATCGGCGCGGCGCCCACGAAACTCTCCCCGCCGGGCCGCAGCGTCAGCCCCTCGACCGGCCGGCCGATGGGGTTGGGCCGATCGAGCACCCACACGCTCTTGCGATGCCGGGCGCACGCCTCGAGCACATAGCGCAGGGTGGTCACGAAGGTGTAGACGCGGCAGCCGAGGTCCTGCAGATCGACCAGCAGCACATCGAAGGTGTCCATCATGGCGTCCGTCGGCCGGCGCACCTGCCCATACAGGCTGAACACCGCAATGCCGTGCGCCGGATCGGTGAAGTCCGCCGACTCCATCATGTTGTCCTGCTTGTCCCCGCGCAGCCCGTGCTGCGGACCGAAGGCGGCGGTCAGGCGCAGCTCACCGAGTGCGGCCAGCGCATCCAGGCTGTGCGTCAGGCCGCGCGTCACCGAGGCCGGATGCGCCAGCAGCGCGAGGCGCCGGCCGGCCAGCGGCTTGCGCAGGGCCGGCTCGGTGAGCAGGCGGTCGATGCCGAATTTCATGGTGAATCAGGGCCGGTGACGGGCGATGGGCGATGGGCGATGGGCGAGGTCAACTCGCCTCCAGCGTCAGCGCGAACGCGTCCGGATGATGGAAATCCGGCCGCCCCGGCGCATGCCGCAGGGCCCAGTATGACAGGCTGCCGATTTCCTGCTCCACCACGGCGCTCAAGGCCAGGCGAAGCCCCTGCGGCGCAGCGCTGAACGGCGCCGGCAGATGGATCAGCGCCTCGAGGACGAGCGCATCGTCCGTGCCCGCCGCATTCCCGGCGCGCTCCCGGTGGCCGATCGTGACGTGCGGCGGCGAAGGCAGCAGCGCGGGCAGCCGGTCCTGCCGGTAGCCGATGAAGTGATAGGCCTGCCACGCGCCCGAGGGCGAGAAGTTGAATTCGAGGTAGCCGGGCACGTCGTCGCGCCGCACGAACGCCTCGAAACACGTGTGCCGCCACAACTCATCGGCGCGTTCCGCGGGGCCTGGCGGTGGAATGCGGACCGAGCGCAGCTCGCCCGTCAGCGTGAACTCAACACCCATCACGCCCGGGCGCAGCGCCTGCACCCGGGCCTCGAGCGAGTGCACCGCTGCGCAGGCGGAATCCGCATGGCAGACGAGGCGAACGCGCGACCCATCGCCAAAACGAGCCGCGTGTGGGTCGGCTCTCATTCAGCGACTGCCTGGACCGCTGCTGCTGCGAGCGCCGCAATTCTGCTCATGCAGCGCCCGCGAGCGCGCCTTGCTCCTCTCCCGCGGCTGCCAGGCGCTCAAGCGCGCCCATTCATCGAGCGCAGGCGCTTCATGCGCCAGGCGATGGGGCGGCTTACCGTTTGCGGCCACAATCACCCCCGCTCGGACTCAGCCCGCTTGCGGCGCTCGGAATACGCTTGTGCCGATTGTGCCTGGGCATGTTCGGGACATCCGTTGGCGAGCCCGTAGTGTCTCACGTCTGGCGACACAGACAAACAATCACGGGGCTCCTCGGCAATTTCTGGCGCCGGAGCCCGACGGCGCGACGTTGGCTCGCCGGGGTCCCGGATTCCTTGTTGCCGGCCCCGCCGACGCCTGGCGAGCGGTCCCAGGACTCTGCCGTCTTGCAGCGGCGTGCCGCGAGAGGTCAAAGACCCTGTGTCGACGCCCGCATGCGGGCCGCGGCCCCTGCTTTACGCGCGCGGGCCGCGTAGCTGACCGTCCATAGCACCGTGAGCAGCGTCGCCGAGCCGAGAACGATGGGCGAGACTGCCAGAACCGCCGCGGGAGAGACCGTATAGATCAACACGACACGCACCGTGAATTCCCCGACAAAGACCAGTCCCCACACCAGCGTCATGATGCGCTGCACGCGGCGGAAGCTCGCGTACTGCCAAAGCTGATCGAAGCGCGCGCGCCGGACCGGATCGCTGCCCGCAGCGAAGAACCGCCCGAAGTAGAACATCACCGGGCGCCGCGAGCGGAACAGCAGCGAGACGAGGCAGGCGAGCCCGAACGCCCCGGTGAACAGCGATTCGCGGACCAGCAGCAGCGTCGCGCCGCCGCCAACCAGCATGGCCGCGAGCCCAAACAGCAGGCCGGCGAGTATGAGCACACTGATGGGATCGAGCTCGCGGCGGCGCAGCACCCCATAGAGACTCTTCAGGGTAGGGAAGATGCTCGCCACGAGCAGCGCGACAACCTCGGAGCGCGAGAAGTAATGCATCGAGAGCCAGTAACAGCCGAACGGAATGCCCGCATCGATCGCCATCTCCACCATCATCGGCCGAACACTCGGCCGCTGCGGCGGCCCGAACCCGTCATTGACCTGCGCCGCGGAAGCGGCGGCGGATTCGCCGGGACCGGCCGGCGGGAGCTGCTCATGTTGAGTCATCGAGATTCTCCTAGGCGCGAACGGCGACGACGCGCCGGTGAGGAAGGGTGCCTCGCGCGCTCGGCCAGCGCTGCTGCGCGGCAAGCGCGATGATGCGTCGCGCAAGCAGAGTGGAAGTGTCGGCGCCTACGCTGTTCTCGAATTCGGCGCCTTCGCGGTCGTACGCGCGCTGCGCGCTCTCGATCAGGACGCGGTCCTGTATGAAGACCGTCGATTCCTCCTCGCTCCAGCGCACCCGCACGCCCGCGAGCGGCGTGCTCGAGGGCATGATCGCAGTCAGCCACTCGAGGCGGCAGGTATCCGTTCCGGTCGGCACGAGGTGCATGATGATGACCATGCGCTGGCCGGCACCGAACTCGAGAGTCAGGCGGTCGGGCAGATCGAAGCGCGCCTTGAACCAGAAGCTCTCAGGGATCGGGTCGGACTCGTTCGCGGTGGCCGGCCCGAACAACACCATGCCGGTGTCGGTCACGCGGGTCTCGTAGGTGTGCTCGGTGAAGCCGACCAGTTGGTTGTGGAAAAACTGTCCGTGCGTCCAGGGATGCGCGAACAGCGGATGACACCAGTCGAGATTGTTCTCGATGCCGAGCGTCGCGGCGCACTGCATGGGCAGCGTCCCCTGCTGCCAGATGAACTCGTCCAGCCGCTCGATCCGCGCCGGCGGCGCCGGCGGCGCCTCGGCGCCGATCCACACCCAAAGATAAGCATCCCGCTCGACACACGGGAAGCTCCTGACCCGCGCGCGCTGGCTCGGCTGCGCACCCTGCGTCAGCGAGGGAATGTGCACGCAGCAGCCCTCGCCGTCGTAGCGCCAGCCGTGATAGCCGCATGCGAGCTGATCGCCGCTCACCGTGCCCAGTGACAGCCTGACTCCGCGGTGACAGCATCTGTCGAGCAGCGCGTGCGCGGTCCCGGCCGCATCGCGAAACAGCACGATGTCGTGGTTCAGGACGCGGCAGGCCAGAGGGGCGGCCGCCAGGCGGCTCGACGGCGCGGCGATGTACCAGCTCGATTCAATGACCGGAAAGATGGCGTCGGTTTGCACGATCGGCCCCCCATCACATCCCGGACCGGAACATAGACCGCGCGGCACGGGGCCGGCAGTTTGAAACGTCAGGATCCGCAGGTGACATGTGTCACCCGGCAATGTCGGCGGCCCGTTCGGGCGCCACAAGAACCGGGCAGCGGCGGTCCGGCCCCTGGAGCGGCCGCGGACGCCCGCATCGCGGCCATCCAGTACCCCGGACCTATCGGCACTGTAAACAGGGCCTTCAGCGCGGCCCTCGGGCCGCGCGCCGCGCCGCCCTGATGCTTTCCGGTAGAATGGGTGCTCCCGTGCGCCGGCTGTGCACGGGCAACCCCCGATCCGATTCGTCCCAAGGTGAAGGAATGACCGACGCCCCCCGAGACGTCATCCGCGTACGCGGCGCGCGTCAGAACAATCTGAAGAATCTCGATCTCGACATCCCGCTCAACGAGCTGGTCGTCGTGACGGGCGTGTCGGGCTCGGGGAAATCCTCGCTGGTATTCGACACGCTGTATGCCGAGGGCCAGCGCCGCTACGTGGAGACCTTCTCCCCGTACGCGCGCCAGTTCCTCGACCGCATGGACAAGCCGCAGGTGGATGCCGTCGGCGGCATCCCTCCGGCGATTGCCATCGACCAGACCAATCCGGTGCGCACGTCGCGCTCCACGGTCGGGACGATGACCGAGCTCAACGACCATCTGAAGCTGCTCTTCGCCCGCACCGGGACGCTCTACTGCCAGCGCTGCGGACAGCCGGTGCGGCGCGACAGCGCCGAGAGCATTCACCAGGACCTGCTCGAGCGCGCCGCAGCCGCCGGCGATCCGCGGCTGCTCGTGACGTTTCCGGTCGAAGTGCCGGCGAACTTCACGGCGCAGGAAGTGCGCGCGCTGCTCGAGACGCAGGGCTATACGCGGTTCATCGAGCAGCCGCGCGAGGCGCCGCCGCCGAAGCGCACCGGCAAGCGCCGCCGCGGCGCCGCGCCGGCGAGCACGGTCACGCTGGAGGTGATCCAGGACCGCTTCCGCGCTGCGCGCGCCGAGCGCGGCCGCATCGTCGAGTCTCTCGAAGCGGCGCTGCGCGTCGGGCGGGGCAAGGTCAACATCCGCGTGGTCGACGAGGCCGATCCGCCCAACACTCTGTCGATCTGGCGCTACTCGAGCGGGCTGCACTGCGCCGAGTGCGACTTGTCCTACCAGGATCCCACGCCGAGCCTGTTCTCGTTCAACTCGCCGCTAGGGGCGTGCGAGAACTGCCGCGGCTTCGGGCGCGTCATCGGCATCGACTACGGCTTGGTGGTGCCGGATGACAGCAAGACGCTGCGCGGCGGCGCGATCAGGCCCTGGCAGACCCAGTCCTATGCCGAATGCCAGCAGGACCTGGAGAAATTCGCGCGCAAGCGCGGCGTGCCGCTCGATACCCCCTGGCGCGACCTCGGCGCCGCGCACCGCAACTGGGTGCTCGAAGGCGAAGGGGACTGGAGCAAGGGCGTGTGGTACGGCGCCAAGCGGTTCTTCGCCTGGCTCGAAAGCCGCTCCTACAAGATGCACGTGCGCGTGCTGCTGTCGCGCTACCGGGCCTACACTCCCTGCGAGGCCTGCGGCGGGGCGCGCCTGAAGACCCAGGGCCTGCTGTGGCGGGTGGGTGAGCGCGAAGCAGCCGACGCGGCGCTTGGCCCGACGCCGCGCTTCCAGCCGCGCGGCGCCGAATGGAGCGAGACGACGCGCCAGCGCCTCCCGGGCCTGTCGCTGCACGACATCATGCTGCTGCCGGTCGGGCGGGCGCGCGCGTTCTTCGAGCGGCTGAAGCTGCCGAAACCGCTCGATGAGGCGGCCGATCTGCTGCTCGAACAGATCCGCGCGCGCTTCGGCTATCTCGCCGACGTCGGACTCGCCTATCTCACGCTCGACCGCCAGTCGCGCACGCTCTCGGGCGGCGAGGTGCAGCGCATCAACCTCACCACCGCGCTCGGCACCTCGCTGGTCAACACGCTGTTCGTGCTCGACGAGCCCTCCATCGGATTGCACCCGCGCGACATGCAGCGGGTGATCGCGATCATGAAACGCCTGCGCGATGCGGGCAACTCGCTGCTGGTGGTGGAGCACGACCCGCAGATCATGCTCGAGGCCGACCGGATCCTCGATCTGGGTCCCGGCGCCGGAGAGCGCGGCGGGGAGATCGTGTTCTTCGGCACTGCGCGCGAGATCCGCCGCAGCGCGCACTCGCTCACCGGCGAGTATCTGAGTGGGCGCAGGCACGTCAGCGCCGAGCGCCCGAACAGGACGTTCGGGCCGGTGGCATCGCCGCAAGCGACGGTTAATAGCACGGCGGGGCCGCTACCGGCTCTTCCCCCCGGCGAGGTCGTCGCCGAGGCGCGATCCAACCGCTGGATCGAGCTGCGCGGAGTCAGTCAGCACAATCTCAAGCACATCGACGTGCGCATCCCGCTGAAGCGCCTGGTGTGCATCACCGGCGTGTCGGGCTCCGGCAAATCCACGCTCATCGAGGACGTGCTCTACCCCGCGCTCCTCAAATACCACGGCAAGCCGACCGAGGCGCCCGGCGCCTTCGCCGCACTCGCGGGCGCCGAGCTCATCGACGACGTGGTCATGGTCGACCAGAGCCCGATCGGCCGCACGACGCGCTCCAACCCGGCCAGCTACGTCGGCGCATTCGACGCCATCCGCGCTTTGTTCGCCGCCGAGCCGGCCGCGCTCGAGCGCAAGTACACTGCCGGCACCTTCAGCTTCAACTCCGGCAACGGACGCTGCCCGACCTGCAGCGGCAACGGCTTCGAGCACGTCGAGATGCAGTTCCTCTCCGACGTGTACCTGCGCTGTCCCGACTGCAACGGCCGTCGCTACCGCGACGAGGTGCTCGACATCCGCCGCGAAGGCAGCGACGGGCGGCGCGCCAACATCGCCGACGTGCTCGACATGACGGTCACCGAGGCGCTGGCGTTCTTCCGCGATTCGCGCGAGGTCTGCGCCCGGCTCGCACCGCTCGCCGATGTGGGCCTGGAGTACGTGAAGCTCGGCCAGCCGGTGCCGACGCTCTCCGGCGGCGAGGCGCAGCGGCTGAAGCTCGCCGGGCACCTGGCGCAGGCCGGCTCGGTGCTCTCGAGCATCACGCACAAGGGCAAGCTGTTCCTGTTCGACGAGCCGACCACCGGGCTGCACTTCCAGGACGTCGCGCGGCTGCTGATGGCGTTTCGCAAGCTGCTCGCCGCGGGACACTCACTGCTGGTCATCGAGCACAACCTCGATGTGATCCGCGCATGCGACTGGATCATCGACCTCGGCCCGGAGGGCGGCGAGGAAGGCGGGCAGGTGGTGTGCACCGGCACGCCGCAGCAGGTGCGCGGCGAGCGCGGCTCGCACACCGCGCGCGCGCTGTTGGAATACGAGCAGTCGCTCGCCGGCGAGACGCACCCCCGGGGCGAGTCACTGCCCGCGGTGGCGGAGGCGGCGCCGCGCTACGGCGCGATCGACGCCGCCGCGCGGCACGACATCGTCATTCACAACGCGCGCGAGCACAACCTCAAGAGCATCGACGCACGCATCCCGCGCAATCGCTTCACGGTGATCACAGGCGTGTCGGGATCGGGCAAATCGACACTCGCGTTCGACATCCTGTTCAACGAGGGCCAGCGCCGCTATCTCGAATCCCTGAACGCCTACGCGCGCCAGTTCGTGCAGCCGGCCGCGCGCCCCGACGTGGATGCGATATTCGGCATCCCGCCGACCGTGGCCATCGAGCAGCGCACCAGCCACGGCGGGCGCAAGAGCACCGTGGCGACGCTCACTGAGATCTACCACTTTCTGCGCCTGCTCTACGTGAAGCTCGGCACCCAGTACTGCCCCGACTGTGACGCGGCGATCGAACCGCAGAGCGCCGCATCGATCGCAGCGCGGCTGCTGCGCGAGTACCGCGGCAAACGGATCGAGCTGCTCGCGCCGCTGGTCGTGGCGCGCAAGGGCTATTACACGGATCTGGCCAAATGGGCGCACAAGAAGGGGTTCAAGACGCTGCGCGTCGACGGCATCGCGCTGCCCACGGCGAAGTGGCCCCGGCTGTCGCGCTTCAAGGAGCACACCATCGAGCTGCCGGTCGCCGACATCGAGGTCGGCGCGCGCACCGACACCGAGCTGCACCAGTCACTGGTGCGGGCGCTCGATTTTGGCAAGGGGCTGGTGCACGTGCGCACGCCGAACGCCGCGCGCGTGACGGTGTTCTCGACCAAACGGGCCTGCCCGTCGTGCGGGCGCAGCTTCGCCGAGCCGGATCCCCGGTTGTTCTCGTTCAATTCCAAGCACGGGTGGTGCGAGAGCTGCTACGGCACGGGGCTGGCGATGCCGGGCTTCGACGCCGAGCAGTCGGGCGAGGAGCATTGGTGGAACGACTGGCTCGAGGGTGAGCCGCGCACCTGCCCCGCCTGCGAGGGCCGGCGTCTCAACCCGGTCGCGCTCAACGTGCGGTTTCGCGACCGCTCCATCGCCGATCTGACGCTCGAGCCGGTGCTGCGCGCGGCGGGGTTCTTCCGCCGGCTGAAGCTCTCCTCGCGCGAGCGGCAGATCGGCCGCGACCTGCTCGCCGAGATCCGCGCGCGCCTGGCGTTTCTCGAGCGCGTCGGACTCGGCTACCTGCAGCTCGACCGCTCGGCGCCCACGCTCTCCGGCGGTGAGGCGCAGCGCATCCGCCTCGCGGCGCAGCTCGGCTCGAACCTGCAGGGCGTGTGCTACGTGCTCGACGAGCCGACCATCGGCCTGCACCCGCGCGACAACGAGATCCTGCTCGATTCCCTCGCGGAGCTCGCGAGCCACCGCAACACGCTCGTGGTCGTGGAGCACGACGAGGAGACCATCCGCCGCGCCGATCACGTGCTCGACCTCGGCCCGGGCGCGGGCGTGCTCGGCGGCGAGGTCGTCGGCGCAGGGACGGTGAAGGAGCTGATGCGCAATCCGCGCTCGGTCACGGGGCGTTTCCTGCGTCATCCGCTGCAGCACCCGGCCGAGCCGCGCAGAGCAACAAATGCGAAGACCGCGCATTTGACGCTGGAGCAGATCTCGCTGCACAACGTGCGCGGTGACGTGAGGATTCCGCTCGGACGGCTCGTGGTCGTCACGGGTGTGTCGGGCTCGGGCAAATCGACCGTGGCGCGCGATGTGCTCTACACGAATCTGCGCCGGCTGCTCGGCGCCTCCGACAAGTCGGCGCCGAGGCGCGCGCGCAGGCGCACCGCCGACCTGGCCGGATGCCGCGCCGTGCGCGGCTTGGCGCATATCGACCGCGTCCTGGAGGTGGATCAGACTCCGATCGGCAAGACGCCGCGCTCCTGCCCGGCGACCTACATCGGCTTCTGGGACGACATCCGCCGGATCTTCGCAGCCACCAACGAGGCGCGCCTGCGCGGCTATACCGCGAGCCGCTTCTCGTTCAACACCGCCGGCGGCCGCTGCGATGCCTGCGAGGGCCAGGGCGTGAAGACCATCGAGATGAGCTTCCTGCCCGACGTGAAGGTGCTGTGCGACGTGTGCGGCGGCCGGCGATTCAACTCCGAGACGCTCTCGGTCCTGTGGCGCGGCAAGAACATCGGTGATGTGCTGACGATGAACGTGGACACGGCGGCGCCGTTCTTCGCGGCGCATTCGCGCATCCATCACGCGCTCAAACTGCTGCAGGACGTGGGCCTCGGCTATCTCACGCTCGGCCAGCAGAGCCCGACGCTCTCCGGCGGGGAGGCGCAGCGCATCAAGCTGGTCACGGAACTCGCCAAAGTGCGCGACCCGGCGCGAGCGGCAGGTCCGCCCGGCGCTCGCCAGGCGGCCCGGCACACCCTGTACGTGCTCGATGAGCCGACCGTGGGACTGCACATGGCCGATGTGGAGAAGCTGATCCACGTGCTGCACCGCCTGGTCGATGCCGGCAATACCGCCGTGGTGGTGGAGCACAACCTCGACGTGATGGCCGAGGCAGACTGGATTCTCGACATGGGGCCGGACGCCGGCGAGCGCGGCGGGCGCGTCGTCGCGCAGGGTGCCCCGGCGGCCGTAGCGGGCCGCGCCGCTCGCTCGCACACCGGACGGGTGCTCGCGCAGTTCCTGGCGACGCGACGCGCGGGTGATTGAGGTACAGTGCCCCGATGGCACACGATCTGGTCTGCTGGAAGTGCGGCGCGTCGCTCGCGGCGCTGACGCTGCCGCTGCGCCGGCTCGATGAATGCCCCTGCTGCCGCGCGGAGCTGCACGTCTGCCGGATGTGCGTTGAGTACGACACGACAGTAGCCACGCACTGCCGTGAGCCGACGGCGGAAGAGGTGCGGAACAAGGAGCAGGCGAACTTCTGCGATTTCTTCAAGCCGCGGCCCGGCGCCTATGCGGCACCGAACACGGCCGAGGTCGATCGCTCGCGCGCGGAGCTGGAGCGGCTCTTCGGAAGGCACTGAGCGGGACGGCGAGGGGCACGCCGCCGGCCGTCAGGTTTTCCTCACCCGCTCGCCCAACCGCTCAAGCAGCCGCGTGAACGGCGTGCTCCTCTCCACCCTGCGGGGCTCACCGGCGCCGCGCGCATCGCCCGCTTCGCTGCGCTTGTCGTCGATGGTCAGTTCGTTCGCGCCGAGGATCTCCAGCGTCTCCTCGAGCGTCTGCGGCGCCCGGCGCTCGCGGGCGTGCACCTTGTTGCCGCTCGCCGCCCGTTTGGTAGTTGCGGGTCGCAGCTCGTGCACGGGCGCTTTCGGCTTCGGTGCCGCAGCGGGCGCCGCGGGCGCCGCGGCAG
>JAKCEJ010000346.1 GCA_021838065.1 Pseudomonadota bacterium | reverse complement strand
CCGACAAGGAGCAGCAAGCGGCGCTGCGAATGAGCGTTCTGGTGCACGGGGGCGAGCCGATCTCGGCGCTCTACAACGTCGAGCTCGATGGCACGCAGTACAACCTCAAGTCCGGTTTCAGTCCCGCGGCGGCGGCGCTGTCGCCATCGTATCTGCATTTCGGCTACTGCCTCGAGGAGGCATCGCGCCGCGGTGTCCGGGGCTTTGATTTTCTGGCCGGCGATGGCCGCAGCCGTGATTACAAACAGGACTTCGGCGCGGCCGAAGTTCCGTTGGTGACCCTGCAGGTGATCCGTGATCCGCGGCTGCAGCGCTTGTACCGGCTGTACGACGGAGCGCCGGGGTGGGTGCGCCGGCTTGGCCGTATCAGGTGGCCGCGGGCGTGACCGCATCCTCGGCGGGGCGCGTTGCCGTCGGCGAGTCCCTCGAGCCGCTCGCCTGCGATGATTGCGCCGGCTCTCGAGCGCCCAGCAGCGCTTTGGCGCGCAGGGCCGCGCGGGCGAGCCGCGAATACAGCGCGTGGCGCGGGATCCAGATGTCGTAGACCGTCTCGCGCGCGGCATTCCAGTCCTGCATCCAGGGCATGTCCGTGACCAGGCTCAGCCGCTCGATCGGCCTTTGCTGACAGCTGCGCTCGAGGGTGTTCGCCATCAGCACCGATCCGGGCGAGGCGTGCTGCCAGGACTCGTCGTAGGCGATTTTGTGAATGCTGCGCTGCGTGCCGCACACCGAGGCGAGTTGCCCGGCAACGGGCTGGCCGGCCACGCAGAGCAGATGGATTTCGACCCGCAACTCGGGCGATTGCACGGCCGTGAGCTGCCGATAGAAGTTCATGACGTCCGCGGACAGGGCGATCGCGCTCCCGGTGCCGTGCTCGCCCTTCCAGCCGCTCGCCTCAAGCGCCAGGAAGCGCTCGAATGCCCAGGGCATCCGCGCATCACCGCAGCCGATGCAAAGCCACTCGAGTGCGCCGCTCTCCCCAAGTCGCTTGCGGCCCTTCTTCAGCGTCTTGCGCAGCCGCCCGGCGAACTGCGCGCTCAACGGCTCGAACGGCCCGCGCGCATCGAAGGCGCGTGAGCCGCCCGCGGGGCGCACCAGCGCGCCCGGCAGGCCGCGCGCGAAGCGCAGCGCGTGCGAATCCTCGCGCACCCGCGCCAGGCGCAGCGCGTGCCAGCCGATGCCCGCGCGGGCGAGGCAGGCGCGGATCGCGCGCAGGCTCTGCGGCGCATCGAGCGTCTCGGCGAGCAGCGCATCGGCGAGGATCAGGTGCGGGCTGTCCGGCAGCGAGAGCACCTGCAGCGTCAGGCCGGCCTTGCGTACCCGCTGCTGCACGTACGGAATCAGGCCCACGCACTGCCCGTCGTGCTGCAGCTCGATGATCCCCATAGGGGTGTCGGCGGGGTGCAGGTGCGCGAAGAACGCCGCGTACCAGTCGTAGGCGTGAAAGAAGCGCGGCGCGCCGAGTGTGGCCGCGAGCGCGCGCCAGGGCCGCTCGGCCCGCGCCAGGCCGTCGAGTCCGGCGTGGTGGACGGCGCGCATGGGGAGCCGGCGAGTCAGCTGCGCGCGCCCGCACGGGCGCGTAGCGCCGCCCGGTACAGCTCAAGGGTCCGGCCGGCGACCGCCGTCCAGCTGAGCTCGGCCTGCGCCCGCTCGTAGGCGCGCCGCGCCAGCGCGGCGCGCGCGAGCGGATCGGCGAGCAGACGCTGGATTTCGGCGGCCAGCTGCGCCGGGTCGCCCGGCTCGATCCAGGCGGCGCACTCCCCGAGCTGATCGGGAATGCCGGCGCGGCGCGTGGCGATCACCGGCAGGCCGTTGGCGGCGGCGGCGCAGGCGGGCAGCCCGGCGGCGCTGCCGGTGTAGGGCAGCACGGCGAGCTGCGCAGTGCGGTACAGCGCGGCGATGTCGTTGTCGTCGATCTGGTTGACCCAGATCAGCCGGTCCGCGACCCCGAGCCGCTCGGCGAGCTCGAGCGCTTCGGCCGGCGTCTCGGTGCCGTAGTGACCGTGCACGGTGATCAGCGGCGCGCGCTCGCCGAGCCGCTCGCGCAGCAGCGCCGCGGCGCGCAGCAGCGTGTCGAGCCCCTTGCCCGAGAGCAGGTGATGGCCGCCGTAGAACACGATCCCGGCGCGCTCGCGCTCGTCGGGGCTTTCCGGCAGGTCGGTGCCGTAGGGCAGCACGTGCACCCGGGCCGGCTCGACTCCGTACTCGAGCAGCCGCGTGCGCAGCTCGCTGCCGTGCACGATCACGGCGTCGGCGCGGTTGTACAGGGTGTTCAGGTGCGGGAACTGGGTCTGGTGCCGGTCGATCTCGTGCACCGTGATGACCTTGGCGGCCGGCGTGGGGCGGCGCAGCCAGTGGAAGGCGACCATGGCGCCGTAGGCGTTCAGAGTCTGCTGCAGGTGTACCACGTCGCTGCCGCCGGCGAGGGTGACGTAGCGGCGGGTGCGCGCCTGATAGGTGAGGTTGCGCGCCCCGCGGCGCAGCACGCGCTTCCACGCCGTGTGCGACTCGTAATCGCCGATGTGCCCCATCTCGAAGTAGGCCGACGGTTTCGCCTCGAACCGCCGCTCGCGCTCGACCGGATCGCCGCAGCCGCAGTTGGAGGCGACCCAATCGACGTGCTCGCCGTAGTGCCTCTGCAGGGTGCGGCGCAGGGATTCGATGTAGTGCCCGTAGGACGTGCGGAACGGACAGCCGATGAAGGTGACTCGCATTGCGCGGCCTGAGGTCAACGTCAAGAAAGGTTAGCACGCACCCTGCGGTCGGTCGTCTACGCACAAGCCGCAGGGTGACGGTGCGCGCCGGCCGCGGC
>JAKCEJ010000345.1 GCA_021838065.1 Pseudomonadota bacterium | reverse complement strand
GACATGGTGGCGGTGTATCCGATCACACCGCAGTCCTCGCTGGTCGAGTACCTGGCGAAATTCATTGCCGACGGTCGACTGCGGGCCGAGCTCGTGGACGCCGAGGGCGAGCACAGCGTGTTGTCGGTCCTGCAGGGCGCGGCGCTCGCCGGCGCGCGCACCTTTACCGCCACCTCGGGTCCGGGGCTCGCCTTCATGTTCGAGCCGTACCTGCGCACGCCCGGCATGCGCCTGCCCATAGTGATGTCGATCGTCACACGCGACACGCTGACGCCACAGTGCGTTTGGGGCGGACATCAGGATGCGATGTCGGTGCGCGAGGCAGGCTGGGTGCAGATGTACTGCGAGACTGTGCAGGAAGTACTCGATACGACGATCATCGCCTATCGTGTCGCCGAGCAGCGCGACGTCATGCTGCCGGTCAACGTCTGTCACGACGGCAACTATCTCTCTTACGGCACGGCACGCATCGAGCTGCCTGAACAGGACGCGGTGGATACGTTCCTCGGTGCCCCTGATGTGAACTGGCACGCGGCACTCGACCCTGACCGGCCGATGGCGGTAGACCCGCTGACCGGCGGTCCGGACGGCGCGGGACCCGCAACGTTCGTCCGCTACCGGCGCGGTCAATGTGCCGGGATGCATCGCGCGCTCGATGCGATCCGCGACGCTCACAGGGACTGGGGACGCCTCACCGGGCGCAATCACGCACCACTGATCGAGCGCTATCGAATGGAAGATGCGGATTTTGCGATCGTGACGCTTGGATCGATGACAGGCGCGGCCAAGGATGCCGTTGATGAGTCTCGAGCAGCGGGCCGACGCGTCGGCCTCGTCAAAGTGAAGACTTTCCGGCCCTTCCCGGCTGCGGACGTCGCCGATGCGCTGCACAGGCTTCGCTCCTTCGGCGTCGTCGATCGTTCCGTTGACTTTGCGTGGAACTGCGGGCCCCTGTACCGAGAAGTAGTGACCGCATTGCAGGGGGGCACGCGCAGCCCGATGTCCCAGTCGTTCATCGGAGGGCTCGCAGGCGCCGACCTCACGGTCGAGCATTTCCAGCACGTCATCGAGACAGTCGGGCAAATGCGAGAGGTCGCGGGCCCGAGAGACACCGTCTGGTTGGACGCACAGGAGTGACGCCGCCGAGGTTACCGCGATGGAACAGACTCACTACCTGATTGCGGGCGCAAGCCATGCGGCACTTGCGGCCGTGCACGCGATCCGCCTCGCCGACGCCGATGGCTCGCTGACCGTGATCGGACGGGATCGCGAGCTGCCGTACTCTCCGACGGTGCTGCCCTACGTCGTTTCAGGGCGCACAGACCCCCAACGCGTATTCCTGCGCGACCATGAATACTTCGCACGGGCGCGCGCCGCCTACCGCTGCGGACATGCGCTCGTGCGGATTGACCCGGCCAATCGGGTCGCAGACCTCGACGACGGCAGCCGGCTGCGTTTCGAAAAGCTCCTGCTCGCGACCGGCGCACGGCCGGTGATACCGCCGATTCCGGGGCTCGATACCGTACCGTACCACGTGCTGCGCACGCTCGAAGACGCTCTGAGGCTGCGAGCCCGACTCCCGCAGACCCGCCGGGCCATCGTGCTGGGCGCCGGCCTGGTCGGCATGCATGCGGCGGAAAATCTCTCCAAGGGGGGCGCACGCGTCACGATCATCGAGCAACAGCAACAGATTCTGCCCGGTTATTTCGACGCCGAAGCCGCTCGGATCATCGCTCGTGCTTTCGAGCGCGCAGATGTGACGATCCGCACCGGCGTCCGCGTCGTGGCAATCGAGGCCGCAGCGGGAGGTGTCGCGCTCAGGCTCGGTGACGGCTCGGCAGTATCTGGCGATCTGCTGTTAATCAGCGCCGGTGTCACCCCGGCGATCGACTTCCTCGCCGACACGCCGATCCAGTGCGATCGCGGCGTCGTGGTCGATGCGACCATGCAGACCAGTGTGGAGCGCGTCTGGGCGGCTGGCGATGTCGCCCAGGCGGCGAGCTTTTACGGCGGACGCCCCGTTCTGAACGGCATTCTGCCGAATGCGGTCGAGCAGGGGCGCATTGCCGGCATGGCCATGGCCGGCGACCGAGCTCTCGAGGGCTTCCGCGGGGCCGTGCCGCTCAACACCTACCGCTACTACGGAAACCATGCGGTGTCGGTCGGAAGCGCAGCGGCACCACCCGGGGCTGAGGTCGTGGAATCCAGCGATGCCGAGTCGGAGCGCTACCTCAAGATCATTCTCGACGAGGGACGGCTGCACGGCATCTTCGCGATCAACACGGCCATCGATCCGGGCGTCATGTTGCAGCTGGCTCGGCGCCGCCTCGATCTGAGCGCGGTACGCGATCGTTTTCTCGCGCAGCCGCGCGAGATGGGTCGACTGTTGATGTCGAGCCTGTTGCGCTGAGGTGCACGCGATGCCTGCGTACAACACCATCGCCTTCCACGCTGACCGCTGCGATGGCTGCGGGAAATGCATGATCGCCTGCGCGCAAGCGAAGAGCGCGTCGGACTCGCTGCGGCGCGCCCGTCTCGAGGTGCTCGACGACGGTACCGGTCGCTTCGAGCTGACGATGTGCCGGCAGTGCGCCGACCCCGAGTGCGTACACAGCTGTCCGGCGGCCGCGCTCGGCAAGAACGCCGCAACCGGAGTGATCGAGTGGGATCACGACAAGTGCATCGACTGCCTGCTGTGCACCTTCGGATGCAGCTACGCCGGCATTGCCCTCGACGAGGCAGCCGGCCACGTCGTCAAGTGTGATCAGTGCGGCGGCGACCCGGCTTGCGTGCGCGCCTGCAAACCGGGTGCACT
>JAKCEJ010000344.1 GCA_021838065.1 Pseudomonadota bacterium | reverse complement strand
CCGTCAGAGGATTCAATGGGCGACTCGCAAACCCATCGGGAGCGATCCGCAGCCGGCGGCGAGCCGGTGAAACGCCCCGCGCAGGGCGAAGGCACGCTGCGCGGGGCGCTCATCGTGGCCGATCGCCCCGACCGTCAGGCGAGACTGCGCGCGCTGATCAACCGGGTGTGTCCGAAGACACCCGTGCATTGCGCACAGACTCTCGATGAGGCGGTGCGCATGTTGTCCTCGAGGTTGATCGATCTGGCGCTGGTCGATGTCTGTCTGCCGGCGAGTTCCGGGATCGAAGTGGTGCGCCGGATCATGAGCCACGACCCGCTCGCCGTCTCCGTGGTCGTCACCGAGGACGATGCGCACGTCATGGCGGCGCTCGCCGCCGGAGCGCACGGCTATCTTCTGAGCGATCAACCCGATGAGGCGCTCGAGTCGCAGCTGGACCTGACTCTGAGGGGTGTCCCACCGCTCGTTCCGGCGCTCGCTCGCCGTCTGCTGCGACACTTCGAGGACATGATCGCCACCTTCGAAACCCCCGTCGCCGACGCCGAACTCGACGAGAGTCGCTCGATGCGTCTTTCGAGCCGCGAGCGCGCCGTGCTGTCGCTGATCGCCAAGGGGCTGCAGATCACCCAGGTGGCCGACGCGCTGCATATCAGTGCGCATACGGTCGGCAGTCATCTGAAGAACATCTACCGCAAACGCAACCTCTCCTCGCGCGCAGAGGCGGCCCTCGAGGCCCGCAAACTCGGATTAGTCTGAAGTCGCGGGCCGCCCGCGAGCGTGGGCGGCCCGCGGCCGCACCGGAGTCATGGACCATGATGCATCCGTCGACCCGCGAACTGCCGCAGCCCACCGGCACGCCAGCGCCGCTCGCCGCGCAACGATTCGAGCATTACGCCCGCTGCGTGACCGAGCGGATCGCCGGTAGGACCATCGCCTTCCTCGATCGATGCGGCACCATCTGCTGGTCGTGCGGTGCGGACCTCGGCGCGGATGAGCGCTTAGGCGACCGGTTGCGCACGCTGGCGGATCTGGGTCGCCGGACGCAGTGGGTCGATTGCGTACACCTGCTGCTCGCAGTGCCCATCGCACGCGACGGCGAAGCCCTCGGGGCGATCATCGTCTCCTGTGCGCGTGCGCCCGATGAGACGCTCGATCAGCTGGCGGCGGCCGTTGCCCGGCAGGTCAGTCCCGTCGCGGCGCGCCTGGCACATGAATGGGCCGCGGCGGGCGCGCCGGATCCGTCTCGGTGCGACCTCGAGGAGCCGACGGTGGAGCTGAAGGCGCTGTTCGCAACCGGGCGGATCGCCCGTTCGCTCACGTGCGAGCCGGTCGCGCTCGGTGAGCTGCTGCACGAGGCGCTGTGTCAGGTGGGGGCGGTGTTCGCCGCGGCGTTCATTCCGGAACGGGCCGTCGATCTGACCTGCAGCACCTGCGCGAACGAGGCACCGACGCTCAGCCTCTACCGGGGTATTCAGTTGCACTTGCTGCGCTTCATGTTGGCGCGCGCCGAGACGCTGCTCGTCAACCGGCCGGCCGTCGCGCAGAGCATCCCCTCGCGCAAGACGCTCGCCGTTCCGATCGAACTGCCCGGCCGGGGCGCCATTGGACTGCTGGTGTTCCTGCGTGATCCTGAGCAGCCGGACTTCGCGGCGCGCGAAGTGCTGCTCGCAGGCGCCGTCGCCCGTGGTCTCGCGGCGCATTCGCAGCAGGATTATGACCCGCTGACGGCCTTGTTCACCGGCCCGGCGATGCGCACCGCGGCACTCAATGCGCTGGCCTATCGGGCCGCCTACGAGCGCCATGTCCTGATGTACCTGGACATCGATGGACTCGGCGCAGTCAATGAGGACTATGGATATGCGGCCGGCGATGCGGTCGTCACGCACCTCGCGGCGCTGCTGCGCCCGGCGCTGCTGCCGGCGGAGGCCATCGCCGCGCGTCTGACCGGGGACCGCTTTGCGGTGCTGTTGCCCGGCAGCCGCTCCACCGGCGCGCAACGCTGCGCGCAGCAGGTGTGTGCCGCCCTGGCCGGGACGCAGTGGCGCGGAACCCTCGGCACACGGGTCATCACGACCAGCATCGGCATCACCCGTCTTGCCCTCGAGCCGGGCTGCGTGAGCTTCGATCGTGCACTGCTCGCCGCCGAGCTCGCCTCACGCGCCGCCAAGCAGCGCGGCGGGAACTGCATCGAACTCTACTCGCCGCTGAGCGCGGCGGGCTTCTATCGCGAGAAGGATCTGGTGCGCGTCATGAGGCTGCGCGCGGCGCTCGAGGCGCCGCGTGGCCGCGGCGCCTCGAGCCCGTCATGAGTCGTGCCTGATCGATCCGACACATCCCCAGATCACGGGATTGTGTGTCGGCGAGCGGACGCGGACCATCGAGGTCTCTTCAGGAGTGAAGCGCGTGATGTTCCCAGATGAACCTGCAGTGATGGATCTGTTGCTCGATCGGTCACGTGAGTCGATTTTGGTGGTCGATGCGCGCAGCACGCGCATTCTTCTCAGCAACGGTGCGGCGGCCGATCGATACCGATGCGATCGCGGGGCGCTGCGCAATTGTTCGCTGTTTGAACTCGCGCCACGGGAAGATGAGCCGATGCTGCGCGCACACTGGCGACGCAGCCCGCCGCTGCTGCATGACTATGGGCAGTGGCGGCAGCGATGCTCCGACGGGAGCATCTTCTCCGTCGGCATCATCGGGGACAGCCTCCCCTTTCGCGGCGGTGCGGCCCGAATTCTGCTCCTCAGGCCGCGACAGACGGACGTCGGACCCGCGGTGCCGGCGTGGCTCGGTGCACCGGCGGCTCCCGAGCGATTGCGCCCC
>JAKCEJ010000343.1 GCA_021838065.1 Pseudomonadota bacterium | reverse complement strand
AGCGCGGTGCCCCACGGCAGCCCGACCTGCAGGAAGAACCGCCGGCTGCGGGTGCTGAGCAGCCGATCGATCCTTGCCCGCATCGCCCGTATCGGCACGTGCACCGCGGGGGCATCGAGCGGCACGAACGGTGCGGCGGATGGCGCGGGCGCCTCGGCGGGCGGCGATCCCGGCGCGCTGCGCTCATCCGCCTCGTCGGGCAGGAGGGGTTGCTGGGTGGGTTCGGTTTGTGGTGGATCGGACACTGCGCTCGGCCGCAACACGCACCGTCCCTGGGCGGTGCGCGCAGGTCATCTTATCGGAAACGCTCCCGCTGCCGCGATGCGAATTTTCCAACGTGGAGTGCTGGTCTCACGGCCGCGGTGTCGCCGCGTCGCGTCGGTGAGAGCCGCGGGCCGCGCCGGAGCGCCCAACCGCGCGGGCTCCCTCGAGCGCACTCACCTCGCTCGGGGAGTAGCCGAGGGCCTTGAAATCCATCACGCCGTGCCGTGAGTGGCACGAGGCGCAGGCGAGCCCGGTTTTCCGGATGCCGTGATTCACCGAGATGTAGGACGTCCCGGGCACGCGCATCGCCATCCACTGCCCGCTCCAGGGCACACCCATCGCCTTCATGCCGGCATCCACCGCCAGCGTCACGCTGCCGGTGCGGTTGTACACCTCCCGGTTCGGCGCGAGCAGCAGCGGAAAGAGCGCCGTCTGGGGATTGTCCTTCATGAAGGCCATGCCCGGGGCCTGCCACATCTTGCGCCGGCGGTCGAAGAGCATGATCTGGGTGAGGGCGCGCACCGGGAAGATCTTCGCCCCCGGGGTGCGGATCGTCGCGGTCGCAAAGGCCATCCAGCTCTGCGCCGCGGGGTGGCCGGGCGCATTGGACACCCTCCACATGTAGGACGGCGGGCCGCTCACGATGCGCACCGTGGGCACGTACGCCCCGCGGATCGAGGCAATGTGGTCGTACCGCGAGAGCTCGCTGATGCGACCGTGGACGTCATCGCGCACCGGCTTGCCCCAGTTCTCGTACACGATGCCGCTCACGCGACGGATATGGCACGTCTGGCAGGCGAGCTTCGCGATGTGCGCGTTCAGGACGGCGCCGTGGGCCCCCGTGTGCGGGCTCGGGCCGTGGCAGCGCGCGCAGCTCACCGGCACGGCCGGCAGATCGTTCGCCACCATGTCCGATTCGTAGAGACCCTTGGCGATCTTGTGGTGCTCGGTGCGGTGACAGGTGAGGCAGCGCAGCCCGCCCCGCGCGTGCACGTCGTTGCTTGCGGTGAAGGGCGTGCCGCGCTTGTAGTCGTCCGAGAAGGCGTGCTCGTGGCACCTGAGGCAGGCCTCGTTCGTGGGCACCCGCGTCACGCTGAGGGCGCTCTTCAGCGAGGTGTCCTCTCCCCAGTGCGCCCCGGAGGCATCCTTCACCAGTGTGGCCCGCTTGCTCCAGTCGTAGATCTTCGCGTGACAGACGAGACAATCGACCGTCTGCGCCTGCGCGGCCGTCGGCGCTTTGCCCGGCAGGGGCGGGGCGGACAGGGAGCCGATGTGGCACAGCCCGCAGCCCGAGGACTGCACCGTGAACTTCCCGTCCGTCGAGGCCAGCCAGTTCGCCGCGGCCATGCAGCCGGCGAGCGCACACTCGCGGTCGGCCATGCCCCACCACGAGCCCTCGGGGAGCCCCTCGACATTGCTCACCGGCGAGGCGAGGCTCCAGTGCACCGTGTGCACGATCTCATCGAGCGCGTGGGCGTGGCAGACGAGGCAGGTCTTCGCGCCGTGGTAGCCGTTCTGTTCCATGAACGCGTTGCCGGGATGCACCCACGGGCGCAGCAGCGCGCCGGGCGGCTGGGCGCGGGCGGAACCCGCGAGCCCCAGCACGGCGAGCGCGGCAAACACCTGCCAGCACCGCTTAAGCATGCGATTGGACGGATGGGGAGCGCGCATGGGCAATCCCTTCGCTGACCCGTTTGGGGGACACGCCGCCGCGGCGCGCCGCCCTCGCCTGCGGCGCCGATCCGTGCCGGTGAGCCTGAATGTAGCGGCGGGCGCGCGCCGCCGGCATCGGTAGTTCTACGCAATACGCGCGCCGCAGGCCGCGAGCGCCCGCGGGCGCGCTGCGCCACGGAATCCGATCAGTCTGGGCCGGTGCGCCGCCGCAGCGGCGCGGGGATGAGAACTCAGGCCGCGCGGGTCTGCGCCGCGAGGCTGGCCTTCACGCCATCGAGCAGTTTCTGCGCGCCGCGGACATCGTCTTCCTCGAGATCGAGGCCCGCCTCGTGCAGGCGGTAATCGAGCGTGCTGGCCCGGGTCTGTGTGATGCGGTGCGCCTTGAGGTCGGTGCTCGCCTGGCTGCGCAGCTGCTGCAGCTCATGATACGCGTGCGTGCGTGCGCTCAATTCGAAGTGCATCGCGAACGCCGCGACGCCCACGCACAGCACCACAATGGCGCCCGTCAGAACAGCTGCTTTCATAGAGAGAATTTTACCGGAAAGCAGCCCGCGACCGCCAGCGAGCGAATCAAGCGGGCGCGGCGGCCCGCACCGGCAGGCGCATGCTCACGATCAGCCCGCCGCCCTCGGCGTTGCGGGCGCTGATGTTCCCGCCGTGCGCCGCGACGGACCGCGCCGCGATCGCAAGCCCCAGGCCATCGCCGCCCACGGCACGGTGGCGCGCCGCATCGACCCGGTAGAACGGCTCGAAGATCGCCTCCAGATCCTTGCCCGACACGCCGGGGCCGTGATCGCGCACCGTCACCTCGATCGCTGCCTCGCCGCTTTGCGCTGTCTCCCGCCGCGCCTCGACGCTCACCTCGGAGCCCGCGGCCCCGTAGCGC
>JAKCEJ010000342.1 GCA_021838065.1 Pseudomonadota bacterium | reverse complement strand
CGTCCACCCGGTCGAGGTCGGCATGAAAATAGGATCGGGAGACGCTGAAGACGATGCTGACGTCCGCGCCCGACATGAGCACCGCATCGACCAGCACGCCGCTCACGGTGCTGCGCAGGGCGAGCACCAGGGGAATGCACAGCCCGGGGCCGACGATGCGCCCGACGATGTAGGCGCGGCTGACCTGGTAGAAGATCGCGCGGATCACTTCGATGCGCTCGACGGCAGAGGCTGCGCCCAGGCTCTCCAGATGGCGCCGCACCTCGTTCGCGACCTGCAGGACGCTGCCCTCGAAATCCCTCCACGGCGTGCCAAGACGCACCCCGCCCAGCAGCTCCTCGATCAGCAGCGGCAGCGAGCCGCGAATGAGGTAGGCATGGGTGAGGAGGGGGGAAGTCGCGCTCACGAGCGGATCGAGATCAATGGCCAGGAACTCGATGTCCGGTGCGACCCCGATGGTGCCGAACAGGCGGCGGCTGACGGAGCTGAAGTACGTTTTCGGGAATGCCGCATCCGGCAGCTGAGCGACGCGGGCGGCGAACGCGGCGCGGATTTCACGCCACAGCGCCCGCTCCAGGGCGCGCTCGCCCAGCATGAGGCGGACTTCGGAAACAGTGCGGTCGACGAAACGGTCGTAAAGCTCGATCCGCTCCACCCGGTCCCGGTGGCAGCCCTTCCAGTCACGGTCCTCGAAGCGCGCCGGCGCACGCCGGGTGATGGCGCGGAATTGCGCGTTGTATTCGAGGAAGGCCTGCGCGATGCGCTGGGCGCACGAGTGCGCCAGCGGCTCCGCAAAGCGGATCACCGGGCGATGCATCTTCGGGCCAAGCGGAGAGTTCTCACCCACTGTCGGGTGATTGTCCTGCTTCTTCCGACGCTTGCACAAGTCGCCGCAGCCCGGCGCGCAGTGAGGGTCGATGCACCGTGCAATGCCGGCCGTGCTCGGCAAGCAAGCCCATACCGGCTCGGGATCTGCAGGGCGGGCCGCTGCGGCCGATCAGCCCCGGGACTGCGCCCCGCGCGCCTGCGGCGATCCGAATCGTCCCTGAGCGCTGCGGGAGCTGCCGCTCAGACCCGCCGAGCGGGAGTCAGCGATTCTTCAGGCACGCGGGGAAAGGATGCGCCAGCGAAGTCCGCCGCCGGGCGCTCCTGGCGGACGCGCTTGCGGCGATACATGTCGTGGTCGGCGCTCTCGAGCAGGTGCCGACCGTCGGTGCCGTCGGGATACAACACCACGCCGGCGCTGCAGGTGATCTCAATGCGCAGGTCGTTGATGACGAACGGCTGGCGCAGCCACGCGGCGACCCTGTGCGAGATCGCTTCCGCGGACTGCTCGGAGGGCAGCGGGGTGAGCAGCAGCGCGAACTCATCGCCGTACAGCCGCGCAACCGTATCGAGCGCGCGCACGCCGTGCCGCAGGCGCCGGGCAATCTGCCGCAGCAGCTGGTCGCCCGCCTCGTGGCCGATGGTGTCGTTCACCTGCTTGAAGCGATCCAGGTCGATAAACACCAGCGCGAACGGCGCGCCACCGCCCTGCGCACGTGTGATCGCCCGCTCGAGATGGATCTTCAGCAGGCGGCGATTGGGCAGGCCGGTGAGCGAATCGTGCAGCGCCTCCCGGCGCAGGTGCTCGCGCTCGTGCGTCTCGGCAGTCACATCGCGCAGCTGGCCGATGAACCGCTCGCGGCCGTCGTCCGCCGGCATCGGGCTCACGCGCACCTCCGCCCAGCCCGGATTGCCGTCAAGCTGCCGGGTGCGCACCAGCGCCTGTCCGCTGCGACCATCCGACAGGCACGAGTGCAGCTGCGCGAGCCCCGGATCGCCAGCCACGATGCGGCACAGCGTGTGCCAGTCCTCCGCTGGCTGCGTTGCGGTGGCGCAGCCGGCCCAGCGCTCGAAGGCGCGATTGGCGTAGATCAGTGCCTGCCGGCCGCCCTCGAACCCGAGGAGAAAAACGGGGGTGTCGAGCCGGTCGAGCACCGCGCGGTAGACATCCAGCGCGGACCGCGCGCGGATGCTGATGTGTGCGCGCTCGATTTGGTTCGTTTGCGATTGGGGCAGCATGCGATCACCACGGCAGCTCATGCGCACCAGGGCGTACGGCCGGACATTAGCGGCCGGTATCGCCGTGAGCCATCGGGGAAAACCACGTCTCTGCCGCGCGACAGCTGCACGTTCAACGGCCCGTCACGGTGGCAACGGGGCATTGGCGCCGCTCAGCGCGCCGAGCAGCGTCAACAGCTCCTCGGCCTGCACGGGCTTGCTCGCAACTCGCAGGTCCGGATCGCGCGGCAGCTCGCGAATCAGGCTCGAGGTGTCGCCGGTCATCAACACACACTTCAGAGGCCTGCCGAGCGTGCGGCGCAACGCGGCGATCACCTCGGTGCCGGTCTGCCCGTCGCTCAGGTGGTAGTCGGTCACCAGCAGATCGACGCCTTCGGAGGCGGCCGCAAGTGCCTCCTCGAGCGAGGCCACGGCGGCCACCCGATACCCCTCGACCCTCAGCAGCAGGCGCGTGGCATCGCGTACGCCGCTGTCATCCTCGACCAGCAAAACCCGCTGGCGGTGCTCGGGCGCCTGCGCGAGCGCGCGCACCTCCGCTGCCTCCGCCGGCGGGGTGCAGCGGACCCCGGCTGCGGCCGCCGGCAGCCGCAAAGCGAACGATGAGCCCTCTGCGATCCGCGAGCTCACCTCGAGCCTCAGGCCGAGCAGATCGAGGATCCGGCGCACGATGGTCAGCCCGAGCCCGTAGCCGTCGTGCGGTCCGTCGCCGGTGCTGATCTGGTAGAACTCGTCATAGATGCGCGAGAGCTGTTCGGCGGGGAT
>JAKCEJ010000341.1 GCA_021838065.1 Pseudomonadota bacterium | reverse complement strand
CCGGAAGCCGCCTGATAGGTCGCGAGGATCATCCGCCGGATGGGATTGCGCCGGTGCACCGCCCACAGCGGCGTGATGGCGATGATGGTCGAGCAGTTCGGATTGGCGATCAGTCCGCGGTGCGACTTCAGCGCCTGCGGATTGATCTCCGGCACCACCAGCGGAACCGCCGGGTCGCGCCGGAACGCCGAGGAGTTGTCGACGACCACGGTTCCCTCAGCCACCGCGAGCGGGGCGAAACGCTTGGAGATGCTGCCGCCGGCGGAAAATAGCGCGATGTCGACGCCGCGGAAGCTCTCCGGCGTCAGCTCCTCGACGGGCAGCTGCTCGCCACGAAACGGCAGCGTCTTTCCGGCCGAACGGGCCGAGGCAAGCAGGCGCAGCCGCGCCAGCGGGAATTTGCGCTGCTCGAGGCAGCGCAGCAGCTCGACCCCGACGGCCCCGGTGGCCCCGACGATTGCAACCACCGGCAAGGTGCCGGCCGAACGACCAGATGGCATGTGCAAGCTCCGATTTTCAGGCTGTGAAAAAAAAGGCCCCGTCGGTCATTCCGGCGGGGCCTCTGGTGTCTTCGGGACGTCCCGGCGCCTTCAGCGCACGCACTCCCCCAGAGCCCCACCGCAGGGCTTTTTCAGGGTAATCGTGCGCGTTTTCATCGGGGTCATGATGTCACTGAAGCTACCCGAAGCCCGATGCGCTGTAAAGCGCGCCGCGGGTCGGCCGGAAGCGTGACCGGGCGCACGAGCACCCGCGGGCGAATTTGCTACAAATCCTCCCGGAACCGGATGCCCCGGGCGGCCCAGTCGGCCCCCGGGCACCGCCCGATGCATCCGCAGCGTCGGCGGGCCCGTATCTCCCGCAAGGACAGATGCGCCCGCAGGACCCCGCCGGGGATCGCACCCGGTCGGCGCGCCAGGAGAATCGCCATGAATGCCATCGCACACGAGTCCATACCCGAGTGGCTCCTGCCCGCCGCCGTGCAGGCGGGAACGACCGGACGCCTGCGCCTCGCGGAGATCGTCGGCGCGCTGAGCTATGCGCTCGACCTCACCGAGGGTCAGCCCCCGGGGCACTGCCTGCGCAGCTGCTGGATCGGGATGCACGTCGGGCAAATGCTCGGCCTGGATGCCGAGACGCTCTCGGACCTGTATTACACACTGCTCCTGAAGGACGCCGGCTGCAGCAGCAACGCCGCACGACTGTGGGAACTCTACGGTGGCGATGAGCTGCTCACCAAGCGCGACTTCAAACTGGTCGATTCGCAGAGCCTGATGCAACTCGGGCGCTTCGTGCTGCGTCACGCCGGGCCCGGTGAAGCGCTGCGCGAGCGCCTCAAACGCCTGTTCAACCTGTACCGCAACGGCGAGGCGCTCGCCACCGAACTGGTCCACACGCGCTGCGAGCGCGGTGCGGACATCGTGCGCCGGCTGGGCTTCGGCGCGACGGTCGCGGCGGGCATCTTCAGCCTCGATGAACACTGGAACGGTCAGGGTCGCCCGCAGGGCCTGCGCGGCACCGACATACCACTCACTGCGCGCATCGCACTGCTCGCCCAGGTCGTCGACGTATTCAACAGCGTTGGCGGCGAGCGCGCCGCATGCACAGAAGTACGCCGCAGAGTCGGCACCTGGTTCGATCCGCAAGTCACCCAGGCCTTCTTCGCAGTCGCACGCGGCGCGCGGTTCTGGTCGGGCCTCGACGCTGCAGGTCTCGAGGGGCGCATCTGGGCGCTCGAGCCCGCCGCGGCCACCGTGCTCATCGACGAGCCACGGCTCGATTCGATCGCCGAGGCATTTGCCGACATCATCGATGCGAAGAGCAACTTCACGTACGGTCACAGTCAACGGGTCGCCCGCTACGCCGAAACGATCGGCAGCGAGCTCGGCCTCAATGCACGGCGGCGCCGCTGGCTGCACCGCGGCGCACTGCTGCACGACATCGGCAAACTCGGCGTCAGCAACAGCATCCTGGAGAAGCCCGGCCGCCTCGACGGGGCGGAATGGGAGTCCGTCAAGCAACACGCGCAGCTCACCGAGAACATCCTCGAGCGCGTGCGGATATTTGGCGAACTCGCGCCCGTCGCCGGGGCGCATCACGAACGGATCGACGGTACGGGCTATCCGAAGCGGCTGCGCGGGGCGGAGATTCCGCTCGAGACCCGGATCATCACCGTGGCCGACATCTTCGATGCGCTCACGGCCGAGCGCCCCTACCGAAGCGCCCTGGCGCTCGAGGACGCGCTCGCGATCCTGCGCCGCGAGCGCGGCACCGCGGTCGACGGCGAGTGTCTCGATGCGCTGATCCGCAGCGCGCCCTGGACGCATCAGCCGCAAAGCTGACGCGAGCGGCGATCGGCGTTCACCCCTCGATCGCGGTGAGGATGCCCTGCAGAATGCGCTCGGGACTCGGCGGACAGCCCGGCACGGCCACGTGCACCGGGATGACGTTCGCGACTCTGCCAAGGGCACCCGGACACTCTCCGAGCATCCCGCCGGTGCACCCGCAATCCCCGAGCGCCACGACCCGCTTCGGATCCGGCGTCGCTGCATAGACCCGCCGCAGCGGCTCGGCCATGTTTTTGGCGACCGGGCCGGTGACCAGCAGCAGATCCGCATGCCGGGGGCTCGCGACGAAGCGGATGTTGCAGCCCTCGAGGTTGTAGTACGGGTTGCCGAGCGCCTGGATCTCGAGCTCGCATCCATTGCACGAACCCGCATCGACGTGGCGGATGCACAGTGCTCTACCCAACACCGCGGCGATCCGCGCATCGAGCGCCCGAGCGGTGCGCAGCGACTCATCCGGCGCAGGCGGTGCCTGCGAACTTAAATCGACGTAT
>JAKCEJ010000047.1 GCA_021838065.1 Pseudomonadota bacterium | reverse complement strand
CAGCCTCGATGCGATCGATGCGCCACTCTGCACTGAGATCATGGCCAACAGCAGCACCCCGATCGGCAGGATGGAACGCAGGTGGAGCGTGAGTTGGCGCACGCGCAGATTGTAGCGGCCGGAGCGGCCGATGTATCGGTGGCCCCCATAATGAAACGCGACGAGAATGCGCGCCGTGGCGGCATTGCCACATAGAGCCCCGTCTTGCGAACGGCGATCTCCATCATCCGCAACGGGGCTCCGGCGCGTGTGAGACGGCGCCCGTTCCGTCTTCCCGGCGTCCTCGGCCGCGATCAGACACGAAATGATTGGTCATTCGATGACGCGGGTCTGAGGGAAATCAATAGATGCCGTCTATAGCCGATTGGGCAAACCGCGCTCCGCTCGCCGCAGAATTACCCTACAGTTCTCCTGAGCGAAAGGCGCGCAAACACCCCGATTCGCGAAACGATCGGCAGTCCCGGTCGAAGGAGTTCAAACATGTCGGGCAAGGCAAGGTGTCCTTTCAGTCATGCCGCGGGCGGCGGCGCCTCCAATCGGGATTGATGGCCCGATCCGTTGCAGCTGAGAATCCTGCATCAGCATTCGGCGTTGTCCGACCCTATGCACGGCGAATTCAACTATGCAGAGGCGTTTGGAACGTTGGATTTGACGGCCGTCAAGCAGGATCTCCTGGCGTTGATAACCCATTCTCGGAAGTGGTGGCCTGCAGACTTTGGACACTATGGGCCGCTGTTTATCCGCATCTCCCGGCACAGCGCAGGCACGTACCGCGCCGGAGACGGGCGAAGCGGCGCTGGCTCAGGTCAGCAGCGGTTCGCTCCGTTGAACAGCGGACCAGAAAACGTCAACCTGGATAAGGCGCGACGGCGGATCTGGCCCAGCAAACAGAAGTACGGTCGCAGAATATCCTGGGGTGACCTTATCAGCCTCGCCGGCAATGTCGCGCTGGAGCCGATGGGGCTCAAGACCTTCGGCTACGGCGGCGGACGCGCTGACGTCCGGGAGCCGGACAAGGACGACTTTGGGGACGCAGAGACCACCTGGCTGGGCGATGCGCGTCGTGCCGACAGACGAGGACTGGAAAATCCGCTCACTGCCGTGCAGAGGGGCCTGATCTACGTCAATCCCGAGGGTTCGAGTGGCAATCCGGACCCGCTGGCCGCGGCGAAGGACAATCGTGAAGCGTTCGCGCGGATGACAATGGACGACGAGGGGACCGTCGCCCTGATTGCCGGCGGGCACACGTTCGGGAACACCCATGGTGCAGGCCCCGCCTCGCAGGTGGAGCCCGAGCCGGAAGCGGCCGAGATAAGCGATTTTTTTGTCAACCCGCTTGCCATGGGCGCGGAATGGTGGCCCGTCTCGGAAGCACGCGGCGTGTGCCAAGGACGCGAGCGGGCGGCCGGCAAGGTGCAATGGACCGCAACCTGTGTCGATCTCATCTTCGGCTCGAGCTCCCAGTTGCGCGCGCTGGCTGAGGTCTATGGCAGCACGGATGCCGAGGAGAAGTTCGTCCGCGATTTCATCGCGGCGTCGAACAAAGTCATGAACCTGGATCGCTTCAATCTGACCCGGCCATAAGCAGCACAGGACTGCCAAGCCCGCCGCGCAAGCGGTGACGGCGGGCCGGACAGATCGTGTCAGCCCGGGCGCTTATGCTGCGGCCGAGAAACGGCGCCAGCGGGCGCGGCCGGGCACCGGTTGGACCTGATCGGCATTTGAGTGGCCCCCCGCTGCCCTTCGTCGATTGCCTGAATGAGGGTGGTCCAGAGCTGCCGCGCCTCGGCACAGCGGACGCCGTAGTCAAAGAGCGAGTGCATGTTCGAGAACTTGAAATCAAGTGAGCCGTGATCCGGGTAACTGATCGGCAGGTAGGTGAAACGGAAGTGCATGCCGAAATGGCGCGCAAACAGCGCGGAGAGCACCAGTGCCCGTCGTGCCGCATGCATCAGCGCCGCCGAGAATCCCCCAGACAGCACCGCCATGGGCGTCTCGGGCGTCGTCTTTGGATAGGTACTCAGCTGTCCGTTGACGATCACGTAGACTTGCGCACCTTTGAGCTCCGGCAGATGCAGCGGCATCACGTCCGCGATATCGGAAGTCACGAAGAACGGCAGCGTCGTACCACCGTCCACGTGCATCTCGTCATACTTTCTTCCATCGCCTCGTACGCGGATGAGCACCGGCGGAAAGACCCCCGGGATGCTTGCGGAGGCCACCAGAACCTGGGAAAACAGCTTCAGAGCCGCGGGACCGCCGTGTTCGGCGATCAGCCCCATGTTCCAGACGACCGATTCCTGCTTGTCGAGGTCCGTGGTGGCGACGAGGAGCACGCGGCCCTTGCGGGCCTGGGCGGCAATCGCGCGGATCATGCGCGGCGTGATGAAGCGGTGGACCAGTTCAACGAGCGGCCCGCGCCGGTAGATGCCCGGGTGAAACAGCAAGCCCAGCCATGGACGCGCACGCAGCAGGTGATCTGTCCGGTGACTGTCGAAGGCGTTCTTGAGCTGAGCATCCCAGGAGGGTCCGAGAAAGGCGAAGGGTGCGATCAGTGCCCCGGCGCTGACACCAGTGACCACCTGGAAAGTTGGCCGCTCCCCCGTGCGCGTGAGGCCATACAACGCGCCCGCGCCGAAGGCGCCGCCGGCACCTCCGCCGGACAGGGCGAGAATCCGGATCGGGGCGCCAGCGGCGACCGCGCTGAGGTGTTGCACTGCGGCGTTCAGGTGCGTCACCAGGTAGTCGCGGTCACTGCTGAGGAACCGCACGTTCGGCGGAAATCCGGGCGGGGCGACCTGGGCGATCAGCATCGGCGGGGCCGGCAGACGCGGCGTCGCGCACGCGCTGAGCATGCCGCCGCAGAAGACGGCGACCGCAGCTCTCCAGAGCCGGCGCCGCTGGCGGGCATTTCCCGGTCGATGTGAGTTTCCAGTCAGGCAGTCGGGCATGCTGAGCTGCAATCCGAACGCTCTATCGCAAAATCATACCACTGCAGGGCACGGCCCCACGCAATTGCGTGGCAAACGCGCGATGCACGCTCATTTTCGTTAAGATGCCCCGGCGGCCTGCGCCACGCTGTTTGCGAGAATGGGTATGCCTCTACGAACTCCGCGCCTCATCGGGTCGGTGCTGCTGGCGGTGATCCTGTGCGGCGGATCGCTGACGTACGCTCTTGTCTCGGGTATTCCCCAGTGGGACGCGGTATTTCAAGGTGCGCTCGATCCGGTGATTTCCGCCTACGGCGGCTGGGCCCTGACGGGCGGATACGTGGTGCTCGGCGTTGTCCTGGTGGGTGGCTGTCTTGCATTGAGCTGGTTTCGCGCGACCTTCGACTACCTGCCCCTCGGGTTCGGCTTCGTGTCGGTGCTGGTGGTCTCCTCGCTCGGACTGCCGGCGCACATTGATGCACAGATCGACGCTGTATTGAGTTTCGTGATGGTGGGACTGTGCGCGGTCCTATTGGTCGGGATTTTCTTCGCGGCGATCAAGGACCGCCTCAGCAGAGGGTTTCGCGTGTAGGGTCCGCAGCATGTCAACCCGCCGCGCGCGCACAAAGGAGCTCTGATTGACGGCCAAGACCCCTGGGGTTCAGCTCGACAGATCTGGGGCAGGCCCCCCAGATTTAGCCTGCGGGTTCGTCTCTCTCGCGCTTGCCGTCAGAGGCGATCCTGCGCCGTACGCAGGACACGCAGCGTCTTCACTGGCATTCCGGCGCCCTTTGCGGGCAACAGCCGAGGCCATGCCGGACCGGGCCGATGGTCTGCATGAGCCGGCATGGCCGCAAGACAGTGGCAGGGGCGGAATGAGGCCGCAGGCAACACGGTTGCCGCCATGACAGATTCGCCCTTCTACCGCCGGCTGTTCGCGCTCGTAGCGGCCGCAGTCCTGGGATATCTGTTGCTCCAGGTCCTGCTGCCGTTGCGGGATGCTCTCGGATGGGCCGCAGTGCTCGCATTCATGCTGCACCCGCTGCACAAGCGGCTCGCCGGTGCCCTCAAAGGCCGGCGCGCGCTGTCGGCCGGCATTCTCACCGCTGCGACGCCGTTCGTCGTTCTCGCGCCGCTGTCCGTTCTGGCTGTGGTCTTCGTCGATCAGGCCATCGAGCTACTTCGTTACCTGCACCAGCACCCGTTCATCGGATTTCCAGCCCTGATCGCCCGGCTCAAGCAATACGCTCTCGTCGGAACGCCGATCGACTGGTTGTCCCGCTACCTGCCGACACACGCGCTCGACGTGCACGCCTGGGTCACCGGGGCAAGCACTGAACTGCTGAAGTCGGCCGCATCCGCTGGCGGCAACGTTGCGTTCACCCTCTTCGGGACCGTGATCAGCTTCTTCATGATGCTGTTCCTGCTGTATTTCTTCCTGCGGGACGGCGAGCGGTTCGTGGCGCAGTGCGTCGCGCTCGTCCCCCTTGCGGCAGACCGTCGCGATCCTCTGTTGAAGTATCTCGGCGACGTCACCCGGGCCGTCGTGTACGGCTCGACGATTACGGCGATTATTCAGGGCCTGTTCGTGGCCGCTGGATTCGCACTGGCGGGGCTTCCGTCGCCGCTGGTTTTCGGCGTCGTCGCGATGATTGCCGCTCTGCTGCCCGCCGGCGCAATCGTCGTGCTCGTGCCCGCAGTGCTGTATCTGCTGATCCAGGCGCATTGGGGAATGGCGATATTCCTGGCGTCTTGGGGAGCCGGCATCGCACTCGTCGAGAATGTGGTCCGGCCGCTTCTCACTGCGCATCGCGCCAACGTATCGACTGTCGCCGTGTTCGTGGGCGCGATCGGCGGCGTCAGCACGTTCGGAGTGCTGGGCCTGGTGCTCGGCCCCGTTCTGCTCAGCTTTGTCGTCGCGATCGTCCGGTTTCTCACCGGCCAGCAAGGAGAGGTGTAGTCGCAGCGCGCTGAGCGTGCGCCGGATCCTGATCGCCGGGATGGATCTTGATACGTGGCGCGCATCACGGGCGCCCGCACCCACCGCTGGCGCGCGGACGGCCCCACGTCCGAGGGCAGCATCAGAATGCGTAGCCGAGGCTCAGGGTCGTTTCGGCCGTATTGAGTTCGTGGTTGTACCGATTGACGAGACGGCTGACGTACCGGTAACGGGCATCGAAATCGACGAAGAGGTTCGTCGTGAGATAGTACTGGGCGCCCATACCGATATTGGCGGTGTAATCGTTGCGTCCGGTGAGCATCACCGGAGTGCTGTCGGTGCTGCCCAGCAACGGGTGATGCAGATCGATCCACACGTATCCCGCGCCGAGTTCGGTGTAGAGCACGACGCGCCGCCCGCCCACGGTCAGTGCCGGCGCGAGGTTGAACAGGATGTCGAGATCTGCCGTCGTCAGTCCGAGGCTCGAATCGCCGACCGCGAGCCGCGCGGCGCGCCCTGGGCTGTAGCCGGCTTCGAGCTGCACTGCAAACCACCTTGACAGCCCGTACGTGTAGCGACCACCGAACGTCGCATTGTCGTTCAGAACAGGGTACCGGCCGGTCAGCGGAATGGACGTGAGGCGGTCGCCGAAGATCTCGCCCGCATAGATTTGCAGGTCATGGCTCGCCGTGTCGGCGAGCGCTGCACGTGACACGACGGCCAAGACCGTAGTGATGGCGACAATCCATCCGTGAAGACCATGCCTTGCGTTCATGTCCCGCCTCCCGTCCAGGTTCCACGCCGTCTGGCTTCGCCCGGTGTCCCGACCACAGGCATGCCTGTTCGACGCCTTCGTTACCGCCGGATCGCTTCCCAGATGACGGAGCGGATACGGCGTCTAGTCACCATGGATCCGTATAGCGAATTGACCGGGTCCGGAACATGCGTATTTGTGCTGTCTGCAGCCGACCACGCGGAAAGGGCACTCAAGCCATTGCGCGCGCCCGGGAAGCGCCGCCGGGCGATGCGCCCCGCGGGACGCCCATTCGCATCGGCGGCGGCACATCAAACCGATGGCCACGCGCCGGCGTGGTCCATTTGCCGACAGAGTGAACCAGCATTCCGGCAGGAGTCGAGCTGCGGTTCATTCACTTCCCGGTCATTGACCGGCCCCCGACGAATCCGCGATCGGACAGGTTTTGGGGATCGGCATAATCTTCTGTCGCGTTTGTCAGCCGCGCGGCCACCCGAACGTTCTGATCGCGCATTGGCGGATGCAATGCGCGCCCGACACGCCACTCACCACCCGGAGGACGCTCGATGAGATACTTACGTAGTCTGCTCGCCGCGGCGTCGGCAGTCGCAGTGTTGGCAGCTTTCACGGCCGCACCCGCGAGCGCCGACAACGCTTGGCAGGCGCATCATTCTCGACGCGAACAAGTCAACAATCGATTGGCTCGGCAGAATTGGCGCATTCACGGCGAGGTGCGCGAGGGCGAGATGACACGCGGGCAGGCAGCGCGGCTGCATCGGGGATTGGCGCACTCGGATGGCTGAGCCACGCATGGCGCCGCCCAATGGCGGGTTCATCACGCGCCGTCAGCAGCTGCCCCCGAACCGCAGAGAGAACCACATCGGCCGGCGCATCGGCAAGTCGCATCGTAAGGCAGGGCTGCCGGCCGATCCGCTCGCGCAGTCAGCGTTGCATGACTGAGGTGCTGCGGCCGGCAGATCTGCGCCGGCGCCTCTGACCTTTGGAGTCTCTAGGAATCCGGTGGCCCATCGCGCCGAGCCTTCGCGGGGCCTTTTGCCTCAGCAAGGGCTACGCCGATTGCGACGCCTACTGCGACACCTATTCCGACACCCAACGCCAATCCGAGCGCCAGGCGCCCAGTAGCCGCGCCAATGGCCACTCCGAGCCCCGCTCCTAGTGCCACCCCTGGCGCACCGCCGAGAGCAATGAATCTATCGCCCGTTGCCCCTGTGGGTTGACGCATAAGCTGCGATCAGCACTACTCTGAATCAATCGCTTATCCGCGTACCGAATACAGCCCGGTCCTATGCCTGCGGCCCACAGCTCACCCGCACTTGGACTCACCGCAGTTGAGGCACGTCATGCAGCCATCCATCATCACCACGGCCGCGGTGCTGCACTTGGCGCACAGCTGCGCGCCTTCCGGGAAGTCAGACTTGGCGAATGCATCGGTTTGGCGGGCGCGGGCCTCGTACTCTGCGCGCTTCTCATCGACGAGCTTCTGCTGATGCTCATCGAGCGACGGCTTGCGCAGCAGACCGATTGATTGCAGGTGACGTTCGATGACGTAGCCGAGCTCGGCGATGATCGACGGCATGAATTTTCCGCCCGGCTGCCAGTAGCCACCGCGCGGATCGAACACCGCCTTCAGCTCATCGACCAGGAACGTGACGTCGCCGCCCTTGCGGAACACGGCTGAAATGATGCGCGTCAGCGCAACGATCCACTGGAAGTGATCGAGATTCTTCGAGTTGATGAAGATCTCGAACGGGCGCCGCTGCTCGTACTCGGTGCCCTCATTGAGCACGATGTCGTTGATAGTGACGTACATCGCGTGATCGGAGATCGGCGTCTTGATCTTGTATGTCGAGCCGATCAGCACCTCCGGACGCTCGAGCTTCTCATGCATCCGGATGACTTGCGCCATATGTCCGTTCTTATCGCGAACCGTCGTGGTGGTGGGGGCGGGAGGAAGAGCCGGGGGCGCGGCAGGAGCGCTGGCCGCTTGCGCCACCGCAGCTTTCTCGGCCTGGGCGTCCTCGAGCTTCTGCACCTCGTACTTGACGATTTTCCGCTCGATCTTGATGCTCATATCACGATTCCAGAATCAGTGCTGCCTGGTCCAGGTCATCAGGCCGCCGGCAGTTCGTAAGCTCACGCGGACGCCACCGGATAGGAGACTCCACGGACAGGACGAATCTCCCGGATGCAGAGGCCCAGTCTTTGCGCGTCTCGGGCGCGGGCGATTTCAGCGCCCCGCTCGGTCCAGGGTGTCTCAAAAGTGCCCATAGTAACCGTCGCGCATCGCATCAAACAGATTGGCGGCCGTATGCAATTCGCCGTCGTACTCGATCTCCTCATCGCCGCGCGCCTCGACGACGGTACCGTCATCGAGAGTGAACTTGTAGACGGTGTTCTTCAGATCCTGCTCCTTGACCAGTACGCCCTGGAAGGCCTCCGGGTTGAAGCGGAACGTCGTGCAACCCTTCAGGCCCTGTTCATGGGCGTAAAGGTAGATGTCCTTGAACTGCTCGTAGGGGAAATTGGTCGGGACGTTCGCAGTCTTGGAGATGGACGAGTCCACCCACTTCTGCGCTGCCGCCTGCACGTCGACGTGCTCCTTCGGCGTGACGTCCTCGGAGGCGATGAAGTAATCCGGCAGCTTCTCGGACTCGATGACTGCGTCCGGGGTCGCGTGCGGATTGACGAGCTCGCGATACGCGAGCAGCTCGAACGAGCACACACCTACCTTCTCCTTCGTCTTGCGTCCCGGCCGGATGACGTTGCGGAAGTAGTGGTGCGCGAAAGACGGTTCGATGCCGTTCGAGGCATTGTTCGCAAGCGACAGGGAGATGGTGCCGGTCGGCGCGATCGAGGTGTGGTGCGTGTAGCGCGCGCCGGTCTCGGCGAGTTCCTCGACCAGATGCGGCGCAATCTGGGCGATCCGCTGCATGTAGCGGCTGTACTTGGCGTGCAGGATGCGCCCCGGCACCTGATCTCCGACTTTCAGGCCGTCGCGGATCATCTCGGGGCGCTTGCGCAGCATCTCGCTCGTGACCGAAAAGCGCTCGGTCATGATGGGCGCCGGCCCCTTCTCGCGCGCCAGATCGAGCGCCTCTTCCCAACCGGCGATCGCCATCTCGCGCGCCACCTCCTCGGTGAACTTCACCGATTCGGGCGAACCGTACTTGATGCCGAGCAGCGTCAGGGTGCTGCCGAGCCCAAGGAAGCCCATGCCGTGGCGGCGCTTGCGCAGGATTTCATCGCGCTGCCGCTCGAGCGGCAGCCCGTTGATCTCGACTACATTATCGAGCATGCGGGCGAAGACCTTGACGACCTGACGATACTCGTCCCAGTCGAAACGCGCATGATCACTGAACGGCTCGCGCACGAATCTTGTCAGATTGACAGATCCTAACAAACAACTTCCATACGGCGGAAGCGGCTGTTCGCCGCACGGGTTGGTGGCGCGAATATTCTCGCACCACCAGTTGTTGTTCATCTCGTTGACACGGTCGATGAGAATGAAGCCCGGCTCCGCGAAATCGTAGGTCGACGTCATGATGACGTCCCACATGCGCCGCGCCGGCAGCGTCTTGTAGATCTTGCAGGCGACCAGCCCGTGCTCGTTGACCACGTACTGGTCATGCACCGCCCACTCGCGCCACACGTACTTGCTCGCGTCGGTCAGATCCGGCTTGTCCGACTCGTATTCCTTGCGCGACAACGGAAACGCCAGTTTCCACTCGCCGTTCTGCCTGACCGCCTGCATGAACTCGTCGGTGATCAGCAGCGATAGATTGAACTGCCGCAGCCGGCCGGCTTCGCGCTTGGACTTGATGAACTCCATGACGTCGGGATGACCGACGTCGAAGGTGCCCATCTGCGCGCCGCGGCGGCCACCGGCCGAGGAGACGGTGAAGCACATCTTGTCGAAGATATCCATGAACGACAGCGGGCCGGAGGTGTAGGCCCCGGCGCCCGATACATACGCGCCGCGCGGGCGAAGCGTCGAGAACTCGTAGCCGATACCGCAGTTGTGGATGACCGCCAGCCCGCGGTTGCCGGCCAGGTAGTTGTTATGGCCATCGACCGTGAAGTCGAAGAACGTCTCCGGCAGCGGTAACGCCCGCTCGACTCGCTCGACCGGTCGCAGGCTCATCGCGAAGCGAATGAGATCAGCGAGCTCCGGGAAGCGTGCGAGCCATTTGTCCAGCCAGACACGGCTGATGCGGGTGCGGCGGTGGTATCCGTAGTAGAAGCCGAGGCGCTGGCGCTCTTCATGCGACAGCGCGGCGTTTGCGGATTCGAGCGCCTGACGCAGCACCTCGGGCATCGCATAGCGGTCGTACTGGCCAGGCGTGGACGCATAGCGTGCAATGGATCGACGCTTGCCGTCATCGGCCAGAAATTGCGCGACGCGGGCGAGGAATTGCGAGTCGAAAATATTCAGGACTGCACCGCGGCCTGCCGCCACGGGATGGCCGTTGAGCACATGCGCGCGCCAGTTGCAGGGCGTGACCGAGCCTTGAACGCCGAATAGTCCGAGGAACGCCTGAATCTCGCGCGCAAATATCTCGCTCTTCATCGAAATGGACACGCTGCCGCGTTCGGTCGAGACCGTCCCGTCGGTGTCGATCAATCCGGCAAGGAACGGCAGGAAGAACCGCTCCGGCTCGGCCGCCACCCATGCCGGCACTCGCAACGTCGCGGATTGGTTGCCGGTCTGATCATCGATGAGATCGAGCGCGCGGCTTGCAGCGGAGCTGGATACCGTGAAGTCCCACACCAGAGCGCCGTTTGCGGTCCTCGCGGACACCACTCGCGCCCGGCTGTCGGCAAAAGCGGCGAAGAACGCTGCGTAACGCTCTACGACCTCGCGCTCGGCCGCGCGAATCTTGAACACGAACCGCCGTCCCAATGCGCCGGCCTTGGCGCGCCATTTCAGGCGCGAGGACTTGTGCGAGTGCTTCTTTTCGTATGCACTGCCGTCGCCGAGATGCGCTCCCGCGAACCACGCCTCGAGCGCGTTGTCCGCCTCACCTGACCATTCGTAGCGGTGGTGCACGAGGGCATCCGATTCCCTCACCTCATCGGCCCGCACGTAAACCAGCCGCTCGTCGCGGAACACCAGCACAGGGTGGCGAATCGAAGTCGTCAGCGAGAGGCCGTTTGACCGGATGCGGATGTTCTCGTGCTGCGGCACATGCGTGGTCATGTGCCGCAGAATCTTGTGCATCTCGAAGCGACGCGTCTCGCGATCGTAGCTGAGAATGCGCTCGTGCTTCTCCTGCACCGCCTGATCGGCGGTCACCAGGCCGCGCTCGGTGCGCACCCAGGTGCCGGGCGCCACGCACCCGGCCTTCAGCGTCAGACCCGCCTCATGGACCTTGCCCAGGATGTTGTCCATCGAATCCTCGATGGTCCCCGAGACGGTGCAATTGATCGTCGAGGTGGCGGGCTTGTGCTCGCGCGCTCCGGCATTGGACGTGACGCGACCGGCCGGAATCGCGCCGCGGCGCAACGCCCAGAGGAACCGCTCGTACCACTCCTCGCGCAGCTCTTCGCGCTCGACGTCCGCCAGCGCGCGCGCGACGCGCTTGTACGTATCGTCCATCGTTTTGTCGATGGCCGTGCCGTCTTTGGCGGTCAGGCGGTATTTCTTGTCCCAGATGTCGACCGACGCCTCCTGGAACGGAATGGCGTCTATGTCCTTTGATTCGATCTTCACGACGGTATTCATGTGTCCGCGGCGCCCCAAGTGTCTGCACACCGGATCACAGGGAATACGGGCGGCGCGGAAAGCGCTGGGCTGCGCGCACCGGGTCCACCGATACGCCGATCCACAGCCAGTATCCCCCTGAGCCTCCCCGAACGCGCGATCTCTCGTTCCCCCGAAGGTGAACACAAGATCTTGTGTCGGGGTAAAGAGCCTAATGAGCACCCGGCTCTGCGTCAAGATTCGGGTCGTCCGGAAAAAGGCAAATTAAATTCACAAAAAACAACGCCTTATGATGAATCGCGCCGTGTCGAGCCTGCGAATTTTTTGCGGAAGACCGAACCAAACGCGTTCCGGTAACCCCAAGATATTGTATCCCCCGACTTCGCACAGCTTGTGCACAGGGCTATCCCCCGCAGAGCAGGAGCCCGGCGGAGGAGCCGGGACCGCGTCAGGGGCCGTCGGGCGGACGTGCGGCGAGGGGCGCGCCCGCGCGTCGACGCCTTGAAAATCCCGGCGTCGGCCGCAGATCAGTTTCAACCAGACATACGGTGCCGACGCTGACACCATCACTCATTGGAGGTTGGATCATGACTGTTGTTCGCTATCAGCCCTGGACGCTCATCGACACCCTGCAGCGTCAGCTCGACCAGGCGTTCTCCGCGGAGCACGGCGAAAATGCCGCTGCGGGGGCGGTCTCGTGGATTCCCCAGGTCGACATTTACGAGGAGCCTGAGCGCTACGTGGTCGTCGCCGACGTGCCTGGCGTTGAGCCGAAGGACGTCCACATCACGGCCGACAAGGGCGTGCTCACCATCCGCGGCGAGAAACGCGCGCGCGAGACCCAGCAGGGCAAAGCCCATCAGCGCCTCGAGCGCCGCGCCGGCGCATTCCTGCGCACCTTCACGCTGCCGGAAGGGGCCGACGTGGATTCGATCACGGCCAAACAGACTCACGGCGTGCTGGAGGTGGCGATCCCGAAGCAGCCGAAACTGCAGCCGCGCAGCATCGAGGTGCGGGCGGCCTGAGGATCCGGGCTCTCGCCCCGGGGGGAGCATCGAGCA
>JAKCEJ010000340.1 GCA_021838065.1 Pseudomonadota bacterium | reverse complement strand
GTCAACCCGCGCAGGAACCGCGCCAGCGTCGCCCTCACGCTCGCCACCGGGGTGCGCTACCGCTTCGGCACGACCCACATCCGCCAGGGCGCCGTGAAGAACGGGCTCGTGCGCCGGTTTCTGCGTTATCGTCCGGGTCAGCTGTTCGATTTGACACAGGTGCTGCGCACCCAGTTCGTGCTCGATGACACCGGGTATTTCTCAGACCTCGAGGTGGTGCCCGGCACGCCGGACAAGGCCCGCCACACCGTGCCGGTGCACATCCGCGCCAAGCCGAGCCGGCGAAACGTCTACTCGTTCGCAGCCGGCTACGCCACCGACACCGGCGCGCGCGGCATCATCAGCTGGCAGGATCGCCGGGTCAACGAGGAGGGAGACCGGATGAGTGTCGACCTGGAGGCCGCGCAGCTCACCAAGTACAGCCTGCAGAGCCGCTACATCATCCCGATCGGCGATCCGGCCACCGAGAATCTCACCTTCGCCGCCAGCGTCGAGCAGCGCGACCTCGCGGCCGTGACCGCGCGCACCATGACCGTCGGCGCCCATCTCACCCGGGTCACGGGCAACTGGCAGACGGTCTGGTTCATCGACGCCGTGCACACCACCGGCACGGTCGACAGCCCCATCTGCCCGGTCGGGACGCTCGGCCCGGGGGGCCAGAGCTGCGGCATTACCAGCACCGACCGAGTGAAGGCGCCCATCGCGATCGCGAGCGTGGTCGGCAACATGCTGGTGCCCGGAGTCGACATCACCTCCCTGCCGAGCGGCTATTTCGGCGAGCCGATCTTCGAGCACGGCGTGTCCATCGAGGTGCGCGGCTCGCACGGCGCGCTCGGCTCGAAGGCGGACTTCGTGCAGCTGCGTGTTGCGTTCGAGCGCGTGTTCAGTCTCGCGCACGGGTGGCATCTGCTGCTGCGCGATGCGTTTGGCGCGACCGCGGCGTCGCATTTCAACAGCATGCCGCCGGTGATGCGCTTTTTCGCCGGCGGCGAAGGCAGCGTGCGCGGGTTCGAGTACAACTCGCTCTCTCCGGCCCAGACCTTCTTCGCCACCGGCGTCTACCAGATCACCGACCCGAGCACGAAGACCACCACCGACTACACCTGCTACGCCGGCACGAGCACGCCGGCGAAGGCCGTCAATCCCGTCCAGTGCCCGATGCTGCCCCAGCAGATCGGCGGCAAGGACATGATCAGCGGCACCGTGGAGATCGATCGCAATCTGCCGCACAACCTGGGTATCGCCGCGTTCTTCGACTACGGCAACGCCTTCAACAGCTTTCACATCCCGCACCTGCTGCAGTACGGTGCGGGAATCGGGTTCCGGGTGCGCCTGCCGGTGATGACGCTCGGCATCGACGTGGGCGAGCCGCTGTCGCAGCCTGGCAGCCCGCGCCTGTACATCAACTTCTCGCCGAGGTTGTGAGCGGACCCGCATGATGCGCCGGCTTCTGACAACGGGCGGTTTGCTGATCGTTCTGACGGCGGCGCTCGTGGCCGCGGCGGCCTATTTCATCGTCTTCACCCAGAGCGGACTGCGATTTCTGGTGGCGCACCTGCCGCAGCGCTACGGCACGGCGCAAGTGCGGATCGAGCAGGTGAGCGGCACCCTGGCGAGCGGCGTGCGCGCGCGACGCGTGGTGATCGATCAGCGCCACGTGTACCTGCGGCTCGATCGGGTGTACACCCGCGTGCGCTTCTCGGCGCTCTCCTGGCGCACCCTGGTCAGCCCCGATACGACGATCGCGGACGCCTATGTGCGCATCAAGCCGGTGCCGCCGCTGCCCGTCGCGCACCCGAAGTTTCTGCCCTGGTGGCTCGAGATCCGCGTCACGCACGCGCATGTCGGCGCCCTCGCGCTCGTGCTCGAGGACGGCAAACGGTTGAGCGGCACGGATCTCGACGGCGCCGTGCAGATCGCCTATCGCGATATCCACGTGCCGCATCTGACGCTGCGCATGGGACAGGCGCTCTATACGCTCGCCGCGTCGCTGCACGCCGCCCGGCCGCTGCAGCTGTCGGTGGGCGGCGATTTCACCTGGCGCGAGCCGCGCGGGCCGGACTGGGCAGGGAACGTGGCGCTGCGCGGGAATCTCGCCAAGCTCACCGTCTCGGCGCTTGTGCATGCGCCATTCACCGCGGCGCTGCACGGCGTGTTGCACGGCCGGGATGGCCGTTGGGTCACTGAGAGCGAGCTCGGCATCCGCGGCCTGGATCTGCGCGCCTGGCATCGTACCGACCGCCTCGGCCTGATCGGCGCGCAGCTGGCGCTCACGGGCGGGATCAATGGATTCACCCTCGGCGGCACGGTCGATCCGGCAGGGCTCGGCGTCGGGGCGTTCCACGTCGAGCTCGCGGGAAAATACGCGGGCGGCGTGCTGAGTGCGAGCCGCGTCGCGATCCGTAATCTGGCCTCGGGCGCGGCGCTGGCCGCATCCGGAACCGCGCGCTTCGCGGGCGGGCGGCCGGACCTGCACCTGCAGGGGGGTTGGCAGGCGCTGCGCTGGCCGCTCGCCGGCAGTGCGCGCTTCCACAGCGCCTCCGGACAGTTCACGCTGAGCGGCCGCCTGCCGTACGCGGTCAGCGCGCAAGGTCTCGCGCAGGTCGGCGCCTGGGCGCCGGTCCCGATGAGCCTGAGCGCCTCGGTCGCCTCCACCGGGCTGACGTTGGAGCACTCCACGCTGCATCTGCTCGGCGGCGAGGTCGAGGCGGGCGGCACGCTGGCGTGGCTGCCGGCCAAGCGCTGGTCGCTGCACGCGAGTGGACGCGGCATCAATCCGGCGGCCGTACGGCCGGAGCTGCGCGGCCGCATCGGCTTTGTGCTCACCGCCGCGGGCGTGGGC
>JAKCEJ010000046.1 GCA_021838065.1 Pseudomonadota bacterium | reverse complement strand
CGCGCGCAGGGCGATCGCTGCTTGGAAAGACGTCGAGCGCCTCGAGATCCTAGGATCCCTTACTGCGTCGCGACTCCCCATATTCTCCTTTCTTATCAGAGATCCCCGCGGCGGCTATGTGCACCCGCAACTGGTCACGCGCATCCTCAGTGACCGATTCGGCATCCAGGCGCGCGGTGGCTGTGCGTGCGCGGGGCCGTATGCTCATCGGTTGCTATCGATCAGCCCGGCGGCGTCTGAGCGGCTTCGTCGCGAAATTTTGGCGGGACATGAGGAGAATAAGCCCGGCTTTACCCGCGTGAATTTGAGTGTCCTGATGTCAGAGAGCAAAGTGAATTTCATCATCGAAAGCGTGGCCGCGCTGCCGGCGGAAATCGAGAGGCTGCGGCAATACTACGAATTTGACCCGCTCAAAGGCCTATTTGATCGCCGAGCGTCAATCGACGCCCGCTCCTTACCTGCTTGACCGGACCCTTGCCCTAGCGGCATTCCGCGATTCCTTGCGTCGGCGGCGCGGGATGCACACGGTTCGATACGGACCCTGATCGCCGCTCATGCATCCGGCAGCGGAACGCAGGTAGTGCTCTTAATCTCCTCCATTGCGAAAGCGGACGATACGTCGGTGATTTTGACTTCCTGAATGAGCTGCTTGTAGACGCGGTCAAAAGCTGGAATGTCCTTGACCCGCACTTTCAGCAGATAGTCCACATCACCGCTCATTCTATAGAATTCGACCACTTCCTTGATCTTGTTGACCGAACTCGAGAAAGCCTTCAGCCACTTCTCGCTATGTTCGGCGGCGCGGATACTCATGAAGACGGTGAGGCCGGCACCGACCATGTCGGGATTGACCAGCGCGACCGTTGCCCGGATATATCCCTCGGCGTTCAATTGGTTCATCCGTCGCCAGCAAGCATTGTGGGACAGATTTACCTGCGCGGCGATATCCGCCACACTCTGCGTAGCGTCGTGCTGCAACAGATCCAGGATCTTCACATCGATCTTATCCAACCGGTGCGCCACCCCTCACCTCCGTTCCGACCATGCACGAACGATACCCATTAAGATAAGAGTATAGCCGACTTGAGTCTACTTTCCGCGCAAGACAAAGCAAGTCTCACTGCGATGGTGTTGACGGCGCTTGCCGTGCCGCCAGGCAGCTGCGCCGCCCATCATCCGACTGCTTCGCCGTCTCCTGCGCCCCAGAGCACCTTTCCGTAGCTCATGTCACATACACCCGGCGCCGAAAGTGACCGCACATCGTTGACCAGAATCCCGCAGCCTAGCACGCGCCTGCCGAACGACTTTGGAGTGCCGGCCTGCGAAGCGCAACCGTGTTCTGGCATTACAAGGGCGAGCTTCGCAACCGATTCCGCCTCGCCGCCCATCGGCACCTCGCTCCCGAAGGAGCCCGGATCTGTTGGCGTCATTAAAGGCGGATGTCGGACCGGATCTCAATATGGTGAGTGCAAGATTTCCCGGCGGACACAAGCCGGTCCTGATTGATACCAGTGTCTGGATCCACCATTTCGAGCAGCATCCGCAACGTGGAGCGCCGGCAGGCCGGTCATTGGCGCTCTCGAGAATTGGAAGTCCCGAGGCATCGGCTCGGAGCGGACCTTGCTCGAGCTGACAGCGCGGACCCAGCAACTCGACCGCCGGGACGTCGCCGACGATTGCGAGGTGCGGCGCGATTACTTTCCCTACCTCGAGCTGGCCCGGTCTTGAGGAATATTCGGCTGGCTGCCGCGGTGCTGCGCGCCAGAAGCTGCACATACCGGATGCCATTCAGATCGCGATCGCTCTCGGAGCCGATGCGACACTCGCCGTCACGAGAGACAAGGTCTGGCGTGCAGTGCCACCGATCAAAACAGTGCTTCTAGTTGATCTTGCCGGACTGTGATGTCGCCTAGACGTCTCATGGGGGCAAGCATTTTGCGACGTTTGACACACGCCAACAGCAACTGCGGCGCCCCGATCCTGACTGAGCTTTCACGTCGATATCCTCTTGCGCCGCGTTACGAACAGTGGAAATCCGACGTGGCCGCCGCGCAGAAGTACACACAGCGCACCGGCCGCAGCGGTATCCGCTTCCTAATCGTCGACGCTGCGGCGCAATACCTTGGTCTTACCGCGCCGACTCTTGGCGTCGAGGCGTCGCTGCCGCGATCCGGCAGTCGGTTTGGTGGCGATTCGCCTCTTGCTCACGACGGCGACGCTGCGGATGAGATCCCGCAGTCGCATCAGCGCGGCGGCGCGATTTTGCTCCTGGGTTCGGTGTTGCTGCGCCTTGATGAGCAGCACACCGTCCTGCGTGATGCGCCGGTCCGACAGACCTAACAGCCGTTCCTTGTAGAAGTTCGGCAGTGAAGAAGCGGTGATATCGAATCGCAAGTGGATGGCGCTGGAGACCTTATTGACGTTCTGCCCGCCAGCGCCCTCGGCGCGCATGGCCGTCAGCTCGATCTCGTTCAACGGGATCGCGACTTGCGCGGAGATCTGCAGAACGTTGCCGGTGCGGTGCATGCGTGTCATCGTGCATTGCTCAACACACCCCACAGGCGCGCCGCAATGCGAGAAACCGGCAGTAGCGGCAACGGCCCTTGCCCGGCGCCGGTTTTCGAGCCGCTCGCCTCGAGCGCTATTCCGTTCAGCCAGCTCGCGCAGCGGATGTGCTGATGCCGATCGGGGCGGGCGGCGCCTTGGCGCCTCGGCGGTCGTATGAGAAACCATCCGCCGGTGGCGCCGAGGGCGCGCTCACGGCGGATCAGAACATGAAGCGCTATCGCCTAAATCTTTGATTTTATTGGTGGAGCGGAAGGGGATCGAACCCTCGACCTTCGCATTGCGAACGCGACGCTCTCCCAGCTGAGCTACCGCCCCACGCAAGGCGGGCGATTCTAGCTATGATGGACGAGGAAGCCAAGGCCATTGTAGGAGCCTTTCCGTGCTGGCCATCGGCGCTCGCGCGCCCGAATTCACTCTTCCCGATGCCGACGAGGTATCCGTCTCGCTGAAGAGCCTGCTGGCGCGCGGACCGCTGATTCTTTACTTCTATCCGGCGGACTTCACCCCCGGCTGCACCCGCGAGGCCTGCCAGATCCGCGACCTGCAGCCGCAGATCCAGGCGGCCGGCCTGCAGGTCGCCGGCGTCAGCCCGCAAAGCCCCGAGAGCCATCGCGCCTTCCGTGAGAAGTACCACCTGCCCTTCGTCCTGCTCTCGGACGTCGACCGGTGCGTGGTGCGCATGTATGGAGTGCGCGGCCCGTTCGGCCTCGGCGTTCGCCGGGCCACGTTTCTCATCGATCCCGCCGGACAGATTCAGGATGTCGTGGCGTCGGATCTGCGCATCGGCGTGCACATCGGTTTCGTGCGCACCGCGGCGACTGCGCGGTCAGCTGCGCAATAGCCGTAGCTCAGTTGTGCATCTGCAGCACGCGCGCCGGCCCGTAGCGCGGAATGGTGACGATGTACATGTCGCGGGCGGCCGTCAGCTGGATGCGATGACCGCTGAGCGCGCGCACCAGATCGGCAATGGTCTGACGGTTGCACACGACAAGCACGTTATCGCCGGTATGCTGATCGAGAATCTTCCCGGCGATGCCCGCCCCGGTTCGGTTTGACAGCACGATGGGCCGCAGGCCGAGCAGCTGAGCCAGCGGCTCCGCCGTCTGCTGCGCCCGGCGCGTATCGGTGACGTAGATTGCGCTCAGGCCGTGCGGCCCCGAAGAGGTGGCGAAGCGCCGCGCGAGCATCTGTGCCTGCTGTCCGCCGGCGGCCGACAGCGGCGCATTGTCGATCGACCCCAGCTCCCCCTGTGCAGACGGCACGACGACGACGATGGTATTGGTTGCCGAGGCCCAAAGCGCAAGACCCAGTCCAACAACCGCGAGCACTGCGAGCAGGCTCAGCCACACCGGCGCCAGGAACGGACGGCGGCGGCGAGTAATTGCGGGCGCGGACGGGTCGGCAACGTGTGAAGTCATCGTCTCTATTGTCTTTCTCACCGGACCCCGATCAAGGGACCGTGAAGTTCATCACACTGCACGCCCAATGTCACCTTTACATTGCGTTAGCACTTGCCAGTGCGGGATGCCGATAGCCGAACCTTCACGTTGACACCCGGAGCATCCGCCCGGCAGGGACTGACGAGCCCGGGAGGGGGCCAATGTCTTCTGGCGGACACACGACAGTTATCAAACGGGTACTCGAGCGGCGCGTGCACGAGCCGGAGGCCCGGGAGGACACCACTGCCACCGTCGCAGTGATGCTGCGCGTGTTGCCTCCGCCGCACGCGCTGCTCGTCATCCGCGCCGCCGATACCCGCAAGCAGCTCGAGCAGCGTATTCACAAGGAGATGCTGGATCTGGCCTCGTGCGAGGAACACGAGGCGATCGACCATTTGCGCGAGCAGTTCCGCGCTGTTGTGATGACCGACAGCCTGCCCCTCATCCGCCGGATCCGCACGCAGAAGCTGCCGCGCGATCCGTTCATCCTCTACATCGCGCCGTTCGACAACCCCGAGGAGATCGAGTCGGGGCTGTTCGCCGGCGCCGACGACTACCTCGCACGCAATGCCAGCGAGCCGACCCTCAAAGCGCGGCTCGGCACCGCACGGCGCATCGCAGAGCTGGAGGAAGTGCTGCGCATCGCGCTCATCGAGAACCGCGAACTCTCGACCACCGATGAGTTGACACGAGTGGCGAGCAGGCGTTTCTTCGGCAAGCACTTCCCGCGCGAGATCGAGCGCGCCGCGCGCTACCGCCGGCCGCTGTCGCTCATTCTCTGCGACATCGATTTCTTCAAGCACGTCAACGACACGTTCGGTCATGCCAGCGGCGATGAGATTCTCAAGCAGTTCGGCGCGCGGCTGCAGGAGAGTCTGCGCCGCGGCGTCGACTGGGTGGCGCGCCTCGGCGGCGAGGAGTTCGCGGTCATCCTGCCCGAGACGAACTACGATCAGGCGCTCGATGCGGCCCGCCGCCTGCGGACGTGCGTCGCCGACAGCCCCTTCCAGGTTCCGGGCAACACGGTGGAAGTCACCGCCAGCTTCGGCATGTGCAATCTGCAGCAGGTGCCCTTCGGGGACCGAAAGACCGCCGATCACATGCTGCGCATCGCGGATGCGGCGCTCTATCGCAGCAAGCACGCCGGACGCAACCGCGTCACCGCCACGCTGATGCCGATGAACCCCGTGCGCCGCGACGCAAGCGACATCGACAGCGTGCTCAGCCGCTGAGCGCGCGGCGCGCCCCTGCCGCGCTTCAGTCCGAGCGCCGGCGCCCGCGGCGCCCAGCGGCTCTGGTACCCTAGGACGGCTTCTCTGGGCCGCTCAGCCCGGCCGTCCGAGGGGGTGCTGTGAGACTTCTGTCGTACCTGCTGCCCTGGCAGTTCTCGCCTACGGCGTGCGCGGTCTTCGCGCTCGCCGCGACGCTCTACGTCCGCGGCATGATGGTCCTGCGGCGTGACTCGATCCATGTCGGATTCCGGCGGCCGTTCGTCTTCTTCCTCGGTCTTGCGGTGAACTACGCCGTGATGCAGACCTACTTCGATTTTCTCGCGCAGCACATGTTCTGGATCCATCGCCTGCAGCATCTGATCCTGCATCATATCGGCCCGACCCTGCTCGTCCTCTCGGCGCCCGTGCCGGTGCTGCGCGCCGGCATCCCCGGCCCGACCTGGCGGTTGCTCAGCAAGCCCTGGGTGAGCGGTCCGCTCGGGTGGCTGTGGCGAGCGCTGCAGCATCCGCTCATTGCGCCGGTGATCTTCGTCGGGCTCATCTATTTCTGGCTGATCCCGTCCATCCACTTCACCGCGATGATCGATCAGCGGCGCTACCTGCTGATGAACTGGAGCATGCTCATCGACGGCATCCTCTTCTGGTGGCTGATGCTCGCGCCGCGCGAAGCGCAGGGTGCGGCCGCGATGCGCTACGGCCCGAGATACATCGTTCTCACCGCCGTGGCGCTGCCGCAGATCGCGCTCGGGGCGTACATTGCGCTCACCTCCAAACCGCTCTTCAGCATCTATGCGATATGCGGGCGGGCGTGGGCAATCAGCCCGATGCTCGACCAACAGCTCGGCGGGCTGCTCACCTGGATCCCCGCGGCCATGATGTCCGCGGTCGGCGGCATCGTCGTGCTGCATCACGTCCTGGCCGAAGACCGCCGGGCGCTCGCACGCGAGGTTGGCGCCGAAGCGAATGCCGCCGCGAGCGCATCGGCCGGAGCGGTCGCATGAATGCCCGCCGCGCGACACGCGCCCTCGCCCTGACGCTGGCGCTGGGTCTGGCGCTGTGCGGCTGCACACAGCGGCAGCTGGGGCACCACCTGACTGATGTTTCCGGCCTGGTCGCTCCGCTCGAGTTCCACATGACCGACCAGGACGGCGCACCCGTCAGCGCCGCGAGCTACCGGGGCGATGTCGTGATGCTTTATTTCGGCTACACACACTGCCTTGACGCCTGCCCGACCACCCTCGCCACGCTCGCCGATGCGATCGGGCAGCTTGGAGCGCAGGGCAAGCGGGTGCGTGTGCTATTCGTAACCGTGGACCCGCGACGCGACAGCGAGCCGGTGCTGAAGCGCTATGTGAGCAATTTCGGGCCGCAGTTCGTCGGGCTGCGCGGCACCCGTGCGCAGCTCACCGACATGATCAAGCGCTACCGCGTCTCGTACCACTACGAGAAACCCGACGCGAACGGCGCCTACGAGGTCGATCACAGCAGCGCGGTGTTCATCTTCGGCGGCCGCGGCCGGGCGCGACTCCTGGCGCAGACAGGCGCGCCCGCCGCGGTGCTCGCGGCGGATCTGCGCCAGCTGCTCGAGCGGACCTGAGGCTGCGCGCACGCGCCGCGGCTTTGCCGGCCGGCCACACCACGCTACCATGACCGCTCTGCGCGCGGCAGTGCACCGACGAGTTGCGAGCGCACGGGCCGCGCAGTCAGCCGGACTTCATCACGCGACGCTCCAACCGTGGGAATGACTCCCGACAGCGGCCCCACCGCCCCGCCCTCGGCTATCGCAGCCACCTGGAAGCTGCTGCTCGGCATGGGCATCCTCATGCTCGGCGCGGGCCTGACCAGCACCGAGATCAGCCTGCGCGCCACGCTCGAGGGGTTCGGCGCGCCGGTGACCGGCTTGGTGATGTCCTGCTATTACCTGGGGTACCTGCTCGGCACGGCAGCCGCGCCCCGTCTGGTGCGCCGTGTCGGGCACATCCGCGTGTTCGCCGCCATGGCCGCGATGGCCTCGGCGGCGGTGCTGATCCAGGGCCTGTTCGTCCATCCGCTCACTTGGGGGCTGCTGCGCGGCGTGTCGGGTCTGTGCTTCGCCGGGCTCTACGTGGTGGCCGAGAGCTGGCTGAACAATCGCGCGAGCCGCGCCACGCGCGGGGCGCTGCTCGCAATCTACATGGTGGTGCTCTACGTCGGGCTCGGCTGCGCACAGTTTCTGCTCATTCCCGCCAATCCCAACACCGACCGGCCCTTCATGCTCGCGGCCGTGATGATCTCGCTTGCCATGGTGCCGATCGTGCTCGCCGCGCACCGGGCGCCGGAGATCGCGCTGCCGCGCAAGGTGAGCTATCGGGACCTGTACCGCGACTCCCCGCTCGGAGTGGTGGCGGTGACGGTGGGCGGCATGATCACCTCAAGTGTCTACTCCATGGGCCCGCTCTACGCGCAGCGCAGCGGCCTCGGCACCGCCGGCGTGGCCACCTTCATGGGCATCAGCATTCTCGCGGCGGTGCTCGGGCAGTTCCCGGCCGGGATGCTCTCGGATCGCATGGACCGGCGCACGGTGATTGCCGGCGCCTGCGTGATCGCGACGGCCGGCGCCGGCGCTCTGGTGATGTTCCCGGCAATGCCGCACGTGTTGTTTTACCTGCTCGCGGCGCTGTTCAGCGCGATGTCCTTCACGCTGTACTCGCTCGGCGTGTCACACGTGAACGATCAGCTCGAGCCGGCGCAGATGGTGGCCGCGAGCAGCGCGCTGCTGCGCCTGAACGGCCTCGGCGCTGCCGCCAGTCCGGTGCTGCTCGGCGCGCTCATCGCCCGCTTCGGCACGGGGGCGTACTTCGGGGCGCTGGCCGGACTCACGGGGCTGCTGACGCTGTTTGACTTGTGGCGCAAGCGGCGCAGCGCGCCGGTGCCCGCCGACCTCAAGGGGGCGTTCATCGCCGCCGGCCCGCAGGGCCTGGCGACGCGCATCGCCGCAGGAACGTTCAACGCAACCGCTCAACCCGCAGCGACGGGCGCGCAGGATGCACCGACCGCAACGCAGTGAATCCGCTGCTCTGGCCGCGCGCTGAGCGCAATCGCGGGCCGACGCCCGCCCGGCGCCCGGTTGACAGCGCCGCACCTGCGCTCGAAAGTGTCTCGATGGATGAGGACAAATCGGTCACGTTCACCGTCTCGGGCTGCACCGTGCGCTGCGGACCCGATCAGACGCTGCTCGAGGTCGCCGAGGCGGCGGGCATCCCGATGCCCGCCTCCTGCCGGGACGGCACCTGCGGCAAGTGCCGCGCGAGAGTGCTCGAGGGCCGGGTCGATATGCACCATCACGGCGGCATCCTGCAGCGGCACATCGACCTCGGCTACGTGCTCACCTGCTGCAGCCGGCCGCTCACCGACGTGGTGATCGAGCGCTGAGCGCCGGCCCGCGCGCACGAACAGTCGCGCGGCGCCGCTCACACCGGCGTGCCGCGCCCGAACCAGCGATGCACCCGCCTGCGATAGCGCTCGTACTCCTCCCCGAAGCGCCGCGCGAGCGCCCGCTCCTCGGCGCGAATCTGCACGTACCCGATCAGTGGAATGAACAGCAGCGCAACGATGAACGCGCTCAGCGCGCCGAGTCGCACCGCCCAGCCGACCAGCAGCAGCCACAGTCCGAGATACATGGGATTTCGTGTCCACGCATACACTCCGGTCGTCACGAGCGCGGAGGTTCTCTCGGGCTTGTGCGGATTGAGCGTCGTGCGCGCGCGACGGAACCCGGCAAATGCGCTCGCCGCCGGGATGAGCGCCACCGCCATCACCGCCCAGCCGAGCCGGGTGTAGGGTGCGGGGACGACCGTCCAGAGCGGCCAGTGGCGGCTCGCGAGCCACTGCCCGGCGGCCAAGATCAACATCCAGATCGGCGGGGGAACGGGTGAGCTTCGCATCGGAGCCGGACCGTGGTCGCTGGGACCAGCCGGAGCATCGGCGAAGCGGCGCGCCGGGTCAACGGCCGCCACGACGGCCGAGTTCTGCCGGCCGGCGGATGCGCGTACTACACTCGTCGCACCCGATCCGGCCGGATCCCCACTGGAGAGCGCAAGATCACGCTTGAGCTGCTCAGCCCGCTTCGCTTCACCCTACGGCTGCTGCGCCACCTCGGGTGGGCAAGCCTGCTCACGCTCGTGTCGCTGACCGTCGGCGCCGTCGGGTATCACGTGACCGCCTCGCTCGGGTGGCTCGACAGCTACCTCAACGCCAGCATGATCCTCACCGGGATGGGGCCGGTCGCCTCGCTCCACACGCCTGCGGCGAAGCTTTTCGCCATGCTCTACGCCCTCTACAGCGGCGTGTTCTTCGTGTCGGTCGCGGCGATTCTGGTCTACCCGGTCATGCACCGGCTGCTGCGCAAGGTGCACATCGAGGCGTACAAGGCGCACGGCGCGGCGGCGGCACGGATCGAGAAATAGGTCGCACAAAACGCCTCGCCGCGCCAGGGCCCGATCGGTTAAAATTTGACCATGCGCTTCCTGAAATTCCCGGGCCCGATGCTGGCCCTTCTCCTCGCTGTGCTCGCGCTCTGCCCGCTGCCCGCCCCGGCCCGCGCGGCCGCGCCCACCTGGAACACCCCGGTGGGGCTGTGGTCGCCGATCGACAGCGCCACCGGCAAGCCCGTCGGCCTGATCTCGATCTACGAGGACCATGGCCTTTACTACGGGCGCATCGAGCCGTTTTCCCCGCACGACAACCGTGCCGCGCGCTGCACCGAGTGCACCGGCAGCCGCCACGATCAGCCGATGATCGGCCTGGTGCTGATGCGCCACCTGCGCTATCACAATGGACGGTACGTGGGCGGTGACATCCTCGATCCGCGCAACGGTCATGTGTTCGACTGCGAGCTGCGCCTGACCGACGGGGGCCGCAAGCTCGTCGTGCGCGGCTATCTCGGCATCCCGCTGTTGGGGCGCTCGCTGACCTGGCAGCGCATGCAGGGCACACCCGGGGTGCACGTCTGGCCGGTGTCCGACACCTGAGAGACTCTTGAGCGGCGCGCCCCGCGCCTGTACCTTGGGCCACCCTGCGCGCCGGCCGCCCGCGGCCGATGCGTCTCACCCCGAGCCTCGAGCGAGCGGCGCCGACCATGACCAAGATCTACTCGTGGAATGTCAACGGCATTCGTGCCGTCACCCGCAAAGGCACCCTGCAGAGCTTCGTGCGCACGCACGAGCCTGACATTCTGTGCCTGCAGGAGACCAAGGCCGAGCGCGGCCAGGCCGACATCGAGGTGAACAGCTTCCACGAGTACTGGAACTCGGCGGCGAAGAAGGGCTACTCGGGCACTGCGATCTTCACCCGCAAGGAGCCGCTCTCGGTGGTCAACGGCTTCGCAGGCGCGATCGAGCGCAAGTACCGCTTCACCGATGGCGCCGGCCGGGACAGCCTCGGGGAGGGCCGCGTGATCAGCGCGGAGTACCCGAAGTTCTACGTGGTCACCGTCTACACGCCGAACGCCAAGGACGACCTCAGCCGTCTCGATCTGCGCCACAAGCACTGGGATCCGGCCTTCCTCGCGCACTGCCGGCAGCTCGAGAAGAAAAAACCGGTGGTGTTCTGCGGCGACCTGAACGTGGCGCACACCGAGCTCGACCTCGCCAATCCCGGCCCCAACCGCGGCAAGAAAGGCTTCACGGACGAGGAGCGCGAGGGCTTCCAGAGCTTCATCGACGCCGGCTTCATCGACACGTTCCGGCTGTTCAAGCAGGGCAACGGCCACTACACGTGGTGGAGCCACTTCGCCAACTCGCGCCTACGCAACGTCGGATGGAGAATCGACTACGTGCTGGTCTCGGCGAGCCTGCGCAAGGCGGTCAAGTCGGCCGACATCCACCCGGACATCACAGGCTCGGACCACTGCCCGGTGAGCATCACGCTCGATCTGTGAGCCGGGCCGCGGCTCACTGCACCGACAGCAGCGCCGCTTTGCGCTCGGCGGCGAGCGCCTCCTGGTTCCTGCCCTCGGCGCGCAGCGTGGCTGCGATCAGGCCCCACGCCGATGCTTCGGCGTGCGTATCTCCGCTCGCGAGGTAGAGCGCCTTGCGTGCGATGCCGTAGGCCTGAGCGGCATTGCCGGCCGCGAGGTTCTCGCGGCCGAGCGCAAGCCACACCAGGGGATTGCGCGGCTCGATCGACAGCGCCCGATCGAGCGTCTCGGCGGCGAGCCCGAAGTTGCCGCTGCGCTGCTGAACGCGCGCCATCGCGACCAGCGACTGTGCGGCCGGACCGAGCTGGTAATTGGGCGGAGCCGGCGGCGCGCCCGGCGAGCCCGGCTCGGCCTGCCCCGCAGCGGCCGACCACGTGCCCGGCTGCGCCCCGTTGGGCTGTTGGATGACGCCGCGGCGGGCACTCGCCGCGGCATTCGGGGGCGCCGCGGCATAGGGCGGTCCGACGAGCGCGCACCCGGACAATGCGACCGCCGCGCCGAGCGCTCCCGCGCCGGCGCGCACGAAGCCGTAACGCTGACGAGCCATCAGTCTCCTCCACCGAGCAGGCCGCACCCGGACATCGGCGCGATCTGCGTACCGATCGGCACGGCGACCTCGACCGCATTGGCCGCATCGCACTCGGGCGTGGTCTGAAGTCCCGTGGGGAAGTCGACCCACACGTCCGTCAAACCCTGCGGCGGCGGCATGCTGAGCGGCAACGCGCCGATCGACGCCATGATGTGTGCCCACACCGGCAGCGCGCCCATCGCGCCCGTGAGTCTCGTGGGCTGGTTGTGATCATAACCCACCCACACCACCGCCAGATCATTGCCGGTGAAGCCCGCGAACCAGCTGTCGCGATCGTTCTGCGAGGTGCCGGTCTTGCCGGCCGCCACGAGGCCGGGCGGCAGGATGGACTCAGCCGGCTCGCCCGTGCCGTGGGTGAGCACCTGCTCCATCATGCTGGTGACCTGGTAGACGTCGCCGGTCGGGGCAACCGGCGTGACGCGCACCGGGAACGCCTTCAGGGGCTTGCCATCGGCGCTGACCACCGCCTGCACGGCGCGCAGCGGCTCGCGGAAGCCCCCGTCGGCCAGCCCGTTGTACAGCTGCGCCACCTCGAACGGCGAGAGGTCGCTCGCCCCGAGCAGCATCGCCGGCACCTCCTGCGGCACGTGCTTCAGCCCGAAGCGCTGCAGCGTGTGCGTCACCGGGTTAAGCCCGATGCGCATCCCGAGCCGGACCGTGGCAGC
>JAKCEJ010000339.1 GCA_021838065.1 Pseudomonadota bacterium | reverse complement strand
ACGGGAAAACGAGCGACACAAGGGCGGGCGCGCCGAAGGTCAGGAGCGGATCGGCCAGATAAACGAGGCCGGAGATGCCGAGCAGAACGCCGAGAATGCGCGGCAGGAAACCGCAGCGGAACATCAGATAGCCGGTGAGCAGCTCATCGAGCCCCCAGAAGAGGTAATGAGAGCAACAATCCCGTATGTTGCAGCCGCAGCGACACCTACGACAGCGCATCCCGCTGCGCCGCGCTGAAAGCGGCTAACGCGCCTGCCCCGCCGATCTGCAGCGGCAGCATCGATCCGAGCATGTCGAGACTTTCCGCCGCGGCGCCGACCACGGCGCAGCGCAGCGCGATGGCCGCAACGAGCGGATTCACCCGCCTGAACAGATAGAAGGCAATGACCTCGGCGACCACGTTGAGCAGCACCCTGAGCAGGTGCAATGCGATGCCGGCGCGGAACATGGCCTGGTTTGCCAGCCGATGGGCGGCCGTCGCGGCGGCATCACCGCTTGAGATGATATGGTACGCATCACCCCTCCTTGGCACCGGGTCCAGGTTGCGATTGCTACTCGACCTGTTTCAACAGCTTCTCGACGGCCGCAAGGCTCGCGGCGATCCGCGCGAGGTCCGCTTGCACCGCGACCATCGTCACCTGCGCCTGCGATTGAGCCGCAACGACTCTCTCGGCGAGCATCCAGTACTGCCCCTCGCTCGAGCGCTGCGCCCAGGCGTGGAAGATCGCCGAGATGTATTTCACCGCGAACGCCACGACAATGGCCAGGAGCACCGCATAGACGATGTTTGCAACAAGCGTCATGGCAAGACCCCTTTCAATCTGAATCGGTCAATGATTACGGGAGCGTGGCGGCGGCTTTGGTGACGGTCGCCGGGTTGATCTCGAGCGCAAACGGCGTCACTTCGAGGGACTTGAGCGCCTTGCCGTCGGCAGACCGCTCGAGTTTGCTGCTGACCAGACCCGCACCCTCGAGTCTCAGCAGATGCCGGTGTAGCAATGGCCGGCTGCTGCCCATCTCGCGCGCAAGCTGACTCACGTACTGGCGTCCGTTTGAGTTGAGCAGCGCGAAGATGCGCAGCCGATGCGCGTTGGCAAGCGCCTCCGAAGCGGCGAGCAGACGTTCCCCGGTGAACCTCAGTGCTCAGCCCCACTGTATACGTGTAAGACTCTTATTGCATATAGGCCCACGCGTCAATTGACGCAGAGCGGTCACGATCGGCCATGCGCTCCGGGGGCTTGTGCTCGCTCGCTCACCTGCGCATGGCGCGCAGGTGTCGCCTCATGAGGCGGCGGCGTCAGGGATCTCGTGCTCGCTCACCATCGTCAGCACGTCGTACTGGGCAACCGTCTCGGCCTTCTGGTTGGTGATCTGCGTGTCCCAGCGCACCTCGCCGTACCCCTGGCCGAGACGCAGCGACTTCTCCTTGCAGGTCAGGCGCACCCGAATGCGGTCGCCCGGCTTGACGGGCTGAGTGAAGCGCAGACCGTCGATGCCGTAGTTGGCGAGCACCGGGCCGAGCGGCGGATCGACGAACAGCCCGGCGGCTGCCGAGATGAGGAAATACCCGTGGGCCACGCGCCCGCCGAAGATCGGATTGCGCCGCGCGGCCGCCTCATCCATGTGCGCGTAGAAATGATCGCCGGAGAGCGCCGCGAATCGCTCGATGTCCTCCAGGGTCACTTCCCGCTCGCCGGAACGGAACGTGTCGCCGATGCGCAGCGCACCGAAAGGCTTGCGGAAGGGATGCACACCCGGATCGAGCTCGCGGGATCCGTTGACCCAGCGGTCCGTGACCGCGGTCAGCACATCGGGCGTGCCCTGCACCGCGGTGCGCTGCATGTAGTGCAACACGCCGCGGATGCCACCCATCTCCTCCCCGCCCCCGGCGCGGCCCGGGCCGCCATGCACGAGATGCGGCAGCGGGGAGCCGTGACCGGTCGATTCCTTCGCACAATGGCGGTTGACCACCAGGATGCGTCCGTGAAACGGCGCGAGTCCCAGCACCAGCTGCGCGGCGATGGTCTCATCGGCGCTGAACACCGAGCCGACGAGGCTGCCGCCGCCACGGCGCGCAAGCTCGATCGCCTCCTCGACGCTCTGGTACGGCAACACCGTGCTGACCGGACCGAACGCCTCGACTTCGTGGATGGCCCGCGCGCTGAGCGCGTTCCTGCAGTGCAGCAGGGTCGGGGCGATGAACGCACCCCGTTCGGCATCCGCGCTGGCCGGTGCCAGCTCCCCGCCCCGCCCGCACACCACATCGGCCTCGCGCTCGAGGCGCGCGAGCTGCTCCAGGACTTCGCGCCGCTGGGTGAGCGATGCCACCGGCCCCATTCGCACCGACTCCTCGCGCGGATCGCCGATCACGACCTTGGCGAGCGCCTCACGCAGCGCCTCGAGCACCGCCGCGCTCTGCGCGGCCGGCACGATGGCCTTGCGGATCGCGGTGCATTTCTGCCCGGCCTTGACGGTCATCTCGCGCACCACTTCGCGCACGAACAGGTCGAACTCCGCCGTCCCGGCGAGCGCATCGGGCGCGAGGATGGACGAGTTGAGCGAATCGGTCTCCGCGGTGAAACGCACCGACTGATCCACCACCCGCGGGTGCATGCGCAGCTTGCGTGCGGTCGAGCCCGAGCCGGTGAAGGCGATCACGTCCTGGCAGGTCAGGTGCTCGAAGAGGTCCCCGACCCCGCCGCAGATCAGCTGCACGGCCCCCTCGGGCAGCAGACCCGAATCGATGATCTGACGGAACGCGAGCTCGGTGAGATACGCGGTGGCGGTCGCCGGCTTGACGATGGCCGGCACGCCGGCGAGCAATGCCGGAGCGAGCTTCTCCAACATG
>JAKCEJ010000045.1 GCA_021838065.1 Pseudomonadota bacterium | reverse complement strand
GCGCACATGAGTGCGGCCCAGTGGATTGACGATAACGAACGCATCCTTCACATCTGTTCCGAGCACGTCGCAACGATCGCGGGCGTCAGAGGGTGACGGTCGTGACATGCCGCACGGGGGGTCGACCGCGAACAAACTCCATGGGACCTGCATGACAGGGACTGCCTAGGTCGATGCTGATGTGGCGCCGGAGCGCTCAATCAGCGCCAGCGGGGGCATGGGGCGACGCGCGGTTGCAGCGTGCTAGCCCGCGTTTTGCAACTGCTTCATTCATGTGGGGGTGGTGACCGAAATGAAATGCATCCGACCCGTCGTTCTGATCACGGCGATGAGCTTGTCCGGTTGTGCCGGGCTGCTCGGTCCGCAAGGACACGAAATTGACTACAAGGCGCTGGTCCACTCATGGATGGGGAGTACGGAGGAGAGTCTGGAGAAATCCTGGGGAGAGCCGCAGTACTCCGGATCCTCCGGCGCGTACACCGTCCTCACCTATGATTCTCGCCAGCTGTATCAATACGGCCGCATGGGCTGGATGACCGAGGGCGAGGTTTGTTACACAACATTCTATGTCGATGCGTCCGGCGTCATCCAGAAGGCAACATGGTATGCGCAGTCCTTTCATGGCAATTATGATTGCGGCTGGCGCTGGGGCGGCTGAATCGGGTATGCGCCACTGCTTCTCTCTCTACTTTCTCTATCATCCACCTCAATTGAGGTTTCCTATGCGAATCCCCGTTCTGAGCGCCGCGGCTTGCGCGCTGCTGCTCGGTCTCCTGCCGCTGGCCTCTCGTGCGGACGATGTAGTCAATTTCATCTGTGCGCAGGACGCGCACAGCATTTACCGCTATCCGGTATGGATCGATATGGATATTCATGTGGCGACATTCGAGTACGAGTTGTTCGGCAAGACGTACTTCCATACGTCCAATGCGATAATTACGCCCGACAAGGTGTATTTCGCGGCGGGACGGAATTTTGCCGGTCAGACTTTCACCATCGATCGTGCAACCCTGTCCTCGACGCTGGGTGAGACGGCTCTGCAGTGCCAGACCGCGCACCTGCCGCTGCCGGTTTCTCAGCGGCAGTTCTGATGCCGCTGGTTTGCCGAACCCTGAGCGGAATTCGAACCGGCTCAACGGGTTAGCGTAAAGCGCCGCACGACGGCGCGGCCGGGGGAGGCCGCAGGATGCGTCGCGAGGGTGCGCCGTGGCGGGGTGCGCCCGCCTCAGGACTGAACCTCAGGCGGGCTGCGGCCATCGTAACTCGCTGAAATTTAAAAGAATAAAGACTGCCATCGCGGCCGCCTTCGCGCCGCCGTGCGGCCGGGCACGCGAGGCCGTAAAATCCGCGTTCCCGTACTGCAGAGCCCATGCCCCGCCACTACTACATCAAGACCTTCGGCTGCCAGATGAACGAGTACGACTCCGCCCGCATGGCGGACGTGCTGCGCGCCGGGGTGGACCTCACGCCCACCGACGATCCCGCCGAGGCCGATGTGCTGCTGATGAATACCTGCTCAGTGCGCGAGAAGGCGCAGGAGAAGGTGTTCTCGCTGCTCGGGGAGTGGCGGCGCCTGAAGGCCGAGCGCCCCGAGGTCCTGATCGGCGTCGGCGGCTGTGTTGCGAGCCAGGAAGGCGAGGCCATCACCGCGCGCGCGCCGTTCGTCGATCTGGTGTTCGGCCCGCAGACGCTGCACCGCCTGCCGCAGATGATCGCCGAGCTGCACCGCACCGGTCGCTCGCAGGTGGACGTGAGCTTTCCGGAGATCGAGAAATTCGACCGCCTGCCCGCGCCGCGGACCGAGGGCAGCTCGGCGTTCGTGTCCGTCATGGAGGGCTGCAGCAAGTACTGCAGCTTCTGCATCGTGCCGTACACGCGCGGCGAAGAAGTCAGCCGGCCGTTCGACTCGGTCCTCGAGGAGGTGCGCCAGCTCGCCGCCCAGGGCGTGCGCGAAGTGACGCTGCTCGGTCAGAACGTCAACGCCTACGCGGGCGCGATGAGTGACGGCGCCGAGGTCGATCTGGCGACGCTGATCCATCACGTCGCCGCCCTGCCCGAGATCGAGCGCATCCGTTTCACCACCTCGCATCCGGCAGAGTTCGACGACAGCCTCATCGAGGCGTACGCGCACGTGCGCAAGCTCGCCAACCACCTGCACCTGGCGGTGCAGAGCGGCTCGGACCGCGTCCTCGCGCTGATGAAGCGCGGCTACACGGCGCTCGAGTTCAAGGACAAGGTGCGCAGGCTCCGTGCCGTGCGGCCCGATGTCAGCATTTCCTCGGACATCATCGTCGGCTTCCCCGGCGAGACCGAGCGCGATTTCGAGGCGACGCTCGCGCTTGCGCGCGATGCCGGACTCGATCAGTGCTTCAGCTTCATCTACAGCCGCCGCCCCGGCACGCCGGCCGCTTCGCTCGCCGATGAGACGCCCGAGGCGGTCAAGCTCGAGCGCCTGGCGCGCCTGCAGGCGCAGCTCGATGCGCAGGCGCATCACATCAGCGAGGCCATGGTAGGCAGCGTGCAGCGCGTGCTCATCGAGCGCCCGGCGAAGAAGGATGCGCGCGAGCTTGCCGGACGCACCGAGAACAACCGCTGGATCAACTTCGCCGGCCCACCCGAGATGATCGGGCGCTTTGCCGATGTTGCGGTAACGGCGGCCCTGCGGCACAGCCTGCGCGGGCGGCTGTGTCAGTGAACGTGTCCGAAGCCTCGCGCGAGTTCGTGCTCGAGCCGGGGGACAATGCGCGCCTCGCCAACCTCTGCGGACCGCTCGATGAGAATCTGCGGCTGCTCGAGGCCCGGCTCGATGTGCAGATCCGCCGGCGCGGGGACAGTTTCCGCGTGGTCGGGGCGCGCGCCAACAGCGCCGAGGAGACACTGCGCGAGCTGTTCGCGCTCGCCAAGAGCGAGGAGGTGACGCCGGAGCGCGTGCACCTGGCCTTGCGCGAGCACGAGTCGGGACGTGTGAGCGCAGGCGAGGGCGAGGAATCGGCCATCCGGCTGCCGCGGGGGGGCTGCGCGCGCGCGGGCACCATCAGCGTCAGTACCTCGCCGACATCCGCGCGCACGACCTGACCTTCGGCATCGGACCGGCCGGCACCGGCAAGACCTACCTCGCGGTCGCCTGCGCCGTCGAGTCGCTGCAGGCCGAGACCATCCGGCGCGTGGTGCTGGTGCGGCCCGCGGTGGAGGCCGGCGAGCGGCTCGGCTTCCTGCCCGGGGACCTGACCCAGAAGGTCGACCCCTATCTGCGCCCGATGTACGACGCGCTGTACGAGATGCTGGGCTTCGACCGCGTGTCGCGCTTCATCGAGCGCAACGTGATCGAGGTGGCGCCGCTCGCGTTCATGCGCGGCCGCTCGCTCAACGACTCGTTCATCATCCTCGATGAGGCGCAGAACACCACCATCGAGCAGATGAAGATGTTCCTCACGCGCATTGGTTTCGGCTCCAAGGCCGTGGTGACCGGGGACGTCACGCAGACCGATCTGCCGGCCGGCCGCCAGTCGGGCCTGAGCCACGTGATCGACGTGCTGCGCGGCGTGGACGGCGTGGCCTTCACATTCTTCGATGCGCGCGATGTCGTGCGCCATCCCCTGGTGCAGCGCATCGTCCAGGCCTACGAGTCGCGCACGGGCGCCCCGCGCCAGGGGGAGCAGCCCTCATGAATGCCGCCCGCGCGCGCAGCGCCCCGCACTCCGTGCGCCTGGACGTGCAGCGCCGCGTGAGCGCCTGGGCACCGCGTAACGCCGACTTCGCGCGCTGGGCGGAAACGGCCCTCGGCCGGCGCGCCGCCGGCCGGGAAATCGGCGTGCGGGTGGTCGGCCCGGCCGAAAGCCGCCGGCTCAACGCGCGCTACCGCGGCAAGGACAAGCCCACGAACGTGCTGTCGTTCCCCGCCGCGCCCCTGCCGCCCGAGGCGAGCGGAGCGGCTCACCCGCTCGGGGATCTGGTCATCTGCGCGCAAGTGGTGCGCGCCGAGGCGCTCGCGCAGGGCAAGCCGCTGCGCGCGCACTGGGCTCACCTGGTGGTGCACGGCGCCCTGCACCTGATCGGTTACGATCACGAGCGCGAGCCGCACGCGCGCCGCATGGAGCGGCGCGAGATCACGGTGCTGCGCGCGCTGGGGTTCGTCAATCCCTACCGGAGCATGCGATGAGCGAGCGCGGAGAGACCCGTCGGTGGCTGAAGCGCCTGTGGCGGACCTTCGCCTCCGAGCCCCGCGACCGGCAGGATCTGCTGCAGCTGCTGCGCGAGGCGCGCGAGCGGGGGCTGTTCCAGGCCGACGCCCTGACGATGATCGAGGGCGTGCTCGCGGTGCCCGATCTGCACGCGCGCGACGTGATGGTGCCGCGCGCGCAGATGGTGTGCGTGCAGCGCGATGACCCGGTGAAACGGATCCTGCCCATCGTGGTCGAATCGGGACACTCGCGCTTTCCGGTGCTCGACGAGGACCGCGACGACATCGCCGGCATCCTGCTCGCCAAGGACCTGCTGCGCCTGTGCGGCCACGAGGAGGAGGAGCGGTTCGATATCCGCGAGTACATGCGCCCGGCGGTGTTCGTCCCCGAATCGAAGCGCCTCGACGTGCTGCTGAAGGAGTTCCGCGGCAACCGCCAGCACATGGCGATCGTGGTCGACGAGTACGGCGGGGTGGCGGGCCTGATCACCATCGAGGACGTCATCGAGCAGATCGTCGGGGAGATCGACGATGAGTTCGACGTCGAGGACGAGCAGAACATCCGCAAGGAGGCGGAGCGGCAGTACCTGGTGCGCGGCATCACCCGCATCGAGGAATTCAATGAGTATTTCAACGCGCGGCTGCCCGAGGAGCAGGGCTTCGAGACCGTGGCGGGGCTGCTGATGCGCCGCTTCGGCCGGCTGCCGCGCCGCGGCGAGGCCGTGATCATCGACGGATTCGAGTTTCGCATTACCCGGGCCGACCGGCGCCGCATCGATGCGCTGCGCGTGGTGCTGCCCGCGGGAGCGGCCACGCCGCGCGAGCCGGAGTCGGCTGTTTGAGCGGCGGGTCCGCGCCGGGGCTCGCGGCGCGCGCGCGCCGCGCCGTCCGAGCACGGCTTGCCCTCGGACCGCGGGCCGAAGCGCTCGTGCCTCACGGCCTCGCGCTGCTCGCCGGCGCGCTGCTCGCCTGCGCCTTCGCGCCCGAGGGGTGGTGGCCGCTCGGGCTGCTCTGCCCGGCGGTGCTGATCGGACTGTGGGAGCGCGGCGGGGCGCGCCGGGCGGCGTGGCTGGGATTCTGGTTCGGCTTCGGCCTGTTCGCCGTCGGCACGTCCTGGCTCTACCACGCCATCCATCTCGATGCCCCCGTCTGGCTGGCCCTGCTGGCGACGCTCGGGCTGATGGGCTTGATGGCGGGCTACCACGCGCTCACCGGGTACGTCGTCGTGCGCGTCTTTCCGGCCGGCCCAGTCCGCTGGCTGCTCGGCGCGCCGGGCGTTTGGCTGATTGTCGAGTGGCTGCGCGGCTGGCTGCTGTCGGGTTTTCCGTGGCTGACCCTCGGCTACACTCAGACGGACACGGCGCTGGCGAACCTGGCGCCGCTCGCGGGCGTCTACGGCATCAGCCTGGTGCTGCTCACGGGCGCCGGGGCGCTGGTGGCGTTGCTGCGCGGCTCGCCGCGCGCGCGGATCATCGCAGCGGCCGTGCTGGCCGCACCGTGGCTCGTCGCCGCCGGACTCGGGCCGATCGCCTGGACCCATCCATCCGGCCAGCCCGTGTCGGTGGCCGTCGTGCAGGCGAACATCCCCCAGCAGGAAAAGTGGCAGGACGCGCACACCGAGCGGATCCTCGAGCGCTACCAGCGCATGACCGAATCGGCCTTCGGCACGCGCCTGATCGTCTGGCCAGAGTCTGCGCTGCCGGATCTGGTGAACAACCTGTTTCCGTACGTGGCCCACCTGGATCGGGCTGCCCGCGCGCACGGCTCGGCGCTCGTGCTCGGTACGCTGCGCGAGTCGTCCTCGGGGAATTACTACAATTCGATTCTGGCGCTCGGCACGCAGGCAAGCTGGTACGACAAGAGCCACCTGGTCCCGCTCGTCGAGACGATCCCCCTGCCGCGCTTCGTGCTGCACTGGCTCGCGCGGATGAACCTGCCGTCCTCGAGCTTCACCGCCGGGGGCACGTACCAGAAGCCCCTTCCGGTGGCGGGGCTCGAGCTCGGGCCCACGGTCTGTTACGAGGTGGCGTACGGCGGCTACATGCTGCACATGCTGCCGCGGGCGAACGCGCTGGTGAACGTCACGGACGACGCCTGGTTCGACGACAGCTCCGAGCTCGATCAGCAATTCCAGATGGCGCGGATGCGCTCGCACGAGGAGGGCCGCTACATGATCGTCGCCACCGATGACGGCATTTCAGGCGTCATCGGACCGCGCGGGCAGGTCATCGCCCGCGCGCCTGTCATGCGGCCCTATGTGCTGCGCTCGGCCGTGACGCCCATGACCGGCATGACGCCGTTTGCGCAGGTGGGCAACGGGCTCGCGGTGCTGCTTGCGAGCGCCGCTTTGGCCGCGGCGCTCGCGCTGCGCCAGCTCGGCCGGCACCGTACAATGAGCGCGCCGTGACGATCGCGACGAGCGGTCCCGGCATCCACCACCGATGAGCAGCGAAAGATCAGGCGATTGTCCGATGGAACAGACCTACGATCCGGCGTCCGTTGAGCGCGCCGCGCAGCAGTACTGGGAATCACACCGGACCTTCCAGGTGCGCGAGGAGCCCGGGCGCGAGAAGTTCTACTGCCTGTCGATGTTCCCCTATCCGTCGGGACGGCTGCACATGGGCCATGTGCGCAACTACACCATCGGCGACGTGCTCGCCCGGTTCATGCGCATGCAGGGGCGCAACGTGCTGCAGCCGATGGGCTGGGACGCGTTCGGCCTGCCCGCCGAGAACGCCGCCATGAGCAATGGCGTGCCGCCGGCGCGCTGGACGCGCCAGAACATCGAGTACATGCGCGGCCAGCTGAAATCCCTTGGCTTCGGCATCGACTGGAGCCGTGAGCTCGCCACCTGCGACCCGGCGTACTACCGCTGGAACCAGTGGCTGTTCCTGCGCATGCTCGAGAAGGGCATCGCGTATCGCCGGACCGGCGTGGTCAACTGGGACCCGGCCGATCAGACCGTGCTCGCCAACGAGCAGGTGATCGAGGGGCGGGGCTGGCGCACCGGGGCGCTCGTGGAGAAGCGCGAGATCCCGATGTACTACCTCAACATCACGCGCTATACGGAAGAGCTGCTCGGCGATCTCGATCATCTGCCGGGGTGGCCCGAGCGCGTCAAGCTGATGCAGGCGAACTGGATCGGCCGCAGCGAGGGTTGCGAGGTCGGCTTCCCGTATGCGCCGGACACGGGCGCCGCGCTGGGCGCGGAGGGCGCGCTGAAGGTCTTCACCACACGGGCCGACACCCTCTTCGGCGTGACGTTCATGGCCGTGGCGGCCGAGCATCCGGTGGCCCTCGCGGCGGCGGCCACTGATCCGAAGCTCGCCGCTTTCGTCGAGGAGTGCCGGCGCGGCAGCGTCATGGAAGCCGATGTGGCTACGCAGGAGAAGAAGGGTATGCGCACGGGCCTTCACGTGCTGCATCCCTTCACCGGCAAGCCGATCGAGATCTGGGTCGCCAATTACGTGCTCATGGGCTACGGCGAGGGCGCCGTCATGGGCGTGCCAGCCCATGACGAGCGGGATTTCGAGTTCGCGAGCCGCAACGGCATCGACATCGCGGTGGTCGTGCGCTCCGCGAGCGGCGCCAACGAGCACGTCGCGGCGCCGTGGGCCGCCGCCGGCGCCGAGCACGGCATTACGGTGAACTCCGGGGAGTTCTCTGGCCTGGCGTTCCAGGCGGCGGTCGATGCCATCGCCGCGGAGCTCGAGCGGCGCGGGCTCGGGCGCAAGCGCGTGCAGTACCGGCTGCGCGACTGGGGCATCTCGCGCCAGCGCTACTGGGGCTGCCCGATTCCGCTGATTCACTGCGAGCACTGTGGCGAGGTGCCGGTTCCCGACGAGCAGCTGCCGGTCAGGCTGCCGGAGGACCTGGTGCCCGACGGCAGCGGCAATCCGCTCGCCAAGTCGCCGGCGTTCTACCGTTGCGACTGCCCGCGCTGCGGCCGCCCGGCGCGGCGGGAAACCGACACCATGGACACGTTCGTCGACTCGTCCTGGTACTACATGCGCTACGCGTGTCCGGATCAGAGCGGCGCCATGGTCGATGCGCGGATCGATTATTGGCTGCCGGTCGATCAGTACATCGGCGGCATCGAGCACGCCATCCTGCACCTGCTCTACTCGCGCTTCTGGACCAAGGTCATGCGCGATCTCGGCCTGGTGCATGCCAGCGAGCCGTTCACCAACCTGCTGACCCAGGGCATGGTGCTCAATCACATCTACTCGAGCGTCTCGGCCGACGGCCGGCGGCGCTTCTACAATCCCGCCGACGTGCGCGCGCGGCGCGATGCCGCCGGCGCGGAAATCTTCGAGGTCACGGGCGCCGACGGGCAGACGCTGCGCGTCGAGTACGGCGGGCTCGGCAAGATGTCGAAGTCCGAGAACAACGGCGTGGACCCGGAGGGGCTCGTGGCGGGCTTCGGCGCCGACACGGCCCGCCTGTTCACCATGTTCGCCTCGCCTCCCGAGCAGACCCTGGAGTGGTCCGACGAGGGCGTGCAGGGCGCATCGAGGTTCCTGCGCCGCCTGTGGAGCGCCGTCTACGATCATGTCCGTGGCGGTCTGCCGCAGCGGCTCGATGCCGCGGCGCTCTCCGCGGGACAACGCGCGCTGCGCCACGCGGCGCACCAGGCGCTCGCCAAGGCGACCGACGACATCGGCCGGCGGCGCAACTTCAATACCGCCATTGCCGCGTGCATGGAGCTGCTGAACGCGCTGGGACGATTCGAGGACGTTACGCCCATGGGGCGCGCGGTCCGCCACGAGGCGCTCGAGATCATCACCCTGGTGCTCGCGCCGATCGTTCCACACCTCGGCCACGCCTTGTGGCACTCGCTCGGGCACGAGCGGGCGGTGGTGGATGAGCGTTGGCCCGAGGTCGACCCGGCGGCACTCGTGCAGGAGACCCTCGAGCTGGTCGTGCAGGTCAACGGCAAGCTGCGCGGGCGCATCCAGGTGCCCTCCGGCGCCGATGAGGCGGCAGTGCGCGAGACGGCGCTCGCCGACGAGCAGGTGAGCCGGTTCGTCGCGGGCAAGCCGATCCGCAAGGTGATCGTCGTGCCCGGCAAGCTCATCAGCATCGTGGTCTGAGGCCGGGGTAGGATCATCATGCTCCGCCGCACGTTCGCCGCAGGCATCACACTGGCTGTCGTCGCGCTGCTTCCCGGCTGCGGCTTTCACCTGGAGGGGCGCACGGTGCTGCCCGCGGTGATGCGCCGTCCGTACATCCTGGCGTCCAATCCGCAGAGTGATTTCGTGCAGAGCCTGCGCCGCGATCTGGTGATCTCCGGCGCGCACCCGGTCGAGCGCGAGGCACACGCTTCCGCGGTCATCGATGTCCATGACGAGGTCAAGCGCCGCGTGCTGTCGGTGTCGGCCACCAACCGGCCGACCGAGTACGAGGTGAGCTACACGGTTCACTTCTCGGTGAGGGCCGGCGACAAGACGCTGCTTGCAGGGCAGACGGTGCGCGCCACACGCTCGTACACCTTCAACGAGACCCTTGTGCTCGCCACGGAGCACGAGCAGGCCATCCTCACTGGCGCCATGGGCCATGAGCTGGCCGATATCGTGATGCGCCGCCTGGCCAAGCTGTGACCGAGGCGGTGCTCACGCTCGGCGGCATCGGTCCGGCGAGCGTCGCGGCGCTGCTGGGGCGCTACGGGCTGTGCCTGCAGATTCTGGAGCCGGGTGCGCCGATCCCGGGATCGTACTGGGGCGAGCGCGAAGCGGGGCTGAAGGCAGAGCGGCTCTATGCGCGGCCCGATACACCGGTGCATTCGATTCTGCACGAGGCGTGCCACTTCATCTGCATGAGTCCTGCTCGGCGCACGGCTCTGGATACCGATGCGGGCGGCGATGATGCCGAGGAGTCCGCCGTGTGCTACCTGCAGGTGCTGCTCGCGGACGCGCTGCCCGGAGTCGGCCGCGACAGGCTGTTCCGTGACATGGATGCGTGGGGCTACAGCTTCCGTCTGGGCAGCACGCGCGCCTGGTTCGAGGACGACGCGCAGGACGCGCGGATTTGGTTGCGTGCTCGCAATCTGACGGATGCGGCGGATCGGCCGACCGGAAGGTGCCGGGCCTGACGCGCCGCCTGTTTGTCACGCTCTCAATAATGCGGCGGCCGCTCGTCTTCCGGCTTGCGCGGTGAGACATCTTCCTCGTACGCCTGCATCCGCGACGTCAGCGCCGAAAGCTGCTCGCGCAGCGACTCGATGTCGCGATGCTGGCGAAAGACGACGTCGCTCAGTTCCGCGTTTGCGCGTTCCAGGAACGCGATCTTGGTCTCGAGCTGCTCGATCGAGTGGGTATCCACGGAGTCCTCGTGCGCATCGCCGTGTCGGCGGGCAGGACGGATTTTAGCTCGCCGCGGCGGCGAGGCGGTCTCCCGATTTCGGGCGTCAGGAAGCATCGCGGGCCGCAGCACGGCGCTGCGGGGCGGCCCAACCGAACCCGCGCCGAAAACGCACCGTTGGCTGTGGTCGGTGCATGACCATCGAGGAATTATGCCCGGCCGTCGTTCTGCCAAGGAGGGCGCCGCTGATCGAGACGGACCGACCTTGACCCGTTCCGTCGGGAGGCGCAATTCGCTCGCTGCCCGGGTTGGTTTCGCCTCCCCCCGGACTGCAGATGTGCCGTTCCTTAAGTGCTGCGCAGTCGGTCGCGCACTCGACTGGCGGTCGCCCGCCGGCGGTGATTGCGAAGTCGACTGTCCCGCGTGATCGGGTCAGCCGTGACATCGAGGAGGCGATCGCGCATCGACTGACTGAGTCCAGCGCGCGATCCGGTGGCGCGTGGCGTCGTGGGCCCTCCGCAGTTCGCATGCTGGCACATCGGCCGCTACCGGGTGAGCCGCTCGCGGCGCAATGCGGTGGAACTGAGCTTGCCTGGGCTGCTGGCGTGGCCGGTCAAGCCCTTCGCACACATCGTGTTCTACCTGAAAACGGGCGCTTCCGGCAGTGCGTCGGCGCTGTCCGGCGCGCCTCCGGCGATGCCATCCGGCGAGCGTCAACCTGGTGTGGTTTCAGTCTTGCGCCAGGCACTTTCGAACTCTCGTTGCAGCTCGTCTTCCCGCCCGAGGTAGCGCGGCGAGAAGTGAAACGGCACCGCGGCTCGCGCTCCCGCGGCGCGGGCGATTTCGCCGGCTGCGCGCGCCGTGAGATGAGCCTTGCGCGCAGCATGCTGCCGGTCTGCTTCCAGAAATACCGCTTCGATGAACAGAAGATCGGCGTCACGGAGAAAGGATGCCAGCAATTCCCGGTTGCGAGGACTGTCGGCCGCATCCGTGACATAGCACACTCTCTGTCCGGGAAGGAATTCCAGCACCTTGGCGCGCAGCTCCCCGAGCGGGATCGCAACGTCGCGGGGACCGTCTCGCGTCCGCCAGTGAACGGCGATCGGCGTGTCGTCGGGGGCGCCGGCGCGAACCTGCTCCTTCAGGCGTGTGAGCCAGGGGCCTGTCGGCAGTCCCAGCGCCTCGAGGCGATTCTTCCAGACGTTCATGTGCGTGCGCTCCTCGAAAGCAAAGGCCAGCGAGGCGATGCCGTGATGCTCCAGAGGCACGGTGCGCACGCGGAACGACGAGGACTCGAGAAGCACTCCCTCGGGCGCCTCCTGGTCCGGCATCGGTTCGCGCTCGAAGCGCGCCCGGCTGCGAAACTGCGCGCGCTGCATGCGGCCGTCGGCGCCGAGCTCATGCACGCTGATCACGAAGTCCGTCTCGTAGTTCTCGACGAGATTCCAAGTGTAGGCGGCGAGCTTGTGCCCGACCTGCGCAATGAATCCCGCGGGACCGTAGAGCCGCACCCCGGTATCGCGGCCGAGACAGACCCGCAGCAGGTGATCGAAGCCGGCAAAGTGGTCCATGTGGGTGTGCGACACGAAGACATCGCTCACCCGCAGCAGCTTGCGGGTGGGCAGGCTCGAGACGTCGCCGATGTCGAGCAGGATCGCGCGGCGCTCGAATTTCAGGTCGATGAACACCCCCGGATCGCCGAACGTCCGGTTCACCAGCGCCGCATCAAAAATGGGCCGCATCGGGGGCGAGAATACCATCGGCCGCTCCGGACAGACCCTCCCCGGGGACCGCACTGCCGAGGCCGGCCGTCGAACCGCCGGGGGTGCCCATCCTTGCCCTGCAACCTTTTGACGCGATCTGTGTTCTTGGGGGGGCATGCCTGGCTCGCGACGAGCCGGACCTCGCCAACCCGGCCGCCGCGCGATGGACGGCCAGAAAGCTGGCTCGCAGAATCCAGGCTTGCGCTCCCCGCCCCAGTCCTGAAGGA
>JAKCEJ010000338.1 GCA_021838065.1 Pseudomonadota bacterium | reverse complement strand
GGCGAGAATCACGCCGATGGCCGAGACCTCCCCCCAGACCGGCAGATGCTTGCCGAGCAGCGCGATGTTCCACTGCCCCGTCATTCCCAGCGCGATCAGGCCGAGCGCCCCCATCACCACGACGGAGGTCATGACGCCCACGCCCGGCGCCAGCATGTACGCGGCGCGACGCAAAGGACGCTCATCGGCCGTCGACGGCGGACAGAACCGGGTCACCGTCGGAAAAATGTAGGCCCACGACAGCAGACTGAAGCTCAGGATGAGATCGATGTCCTTCCCCCAGGCAATCGTGCCCACCTGGCGCGGCATGACGAAGGAATACCGGCCGAACAGATAATAGGCCAGCACCGCATAGCACAGCAGAAACACCAGGGCGGTGTAGTTGTAGAACTTCTCCAGCACGTCCATGCCGAAGAACACCAGGGCGATCTGCAGGGCCCCGAGCATCAGATACCACAGCATGCCGTGCCCGGGAAACAGCCTCGAGAGGATCTGCCCGCCCACGTCGGTGTTCAGTCCGAACCACCCGGCACCCACGATGGTGTACAGGACCGACAGCAGCGTCGCCCCTCCCACGCCGAAGGTCCGCCGCGCCATCACCATGGAGATGATCGGCACCTGCCGCCCCATGTGCGCCAGCAACATCGAGGGCACGAGGCCAATGAGCAGGGCGAGCACGGTGACCCAGAGGAACTGCTCGAGGCCCATGCCCTTCAGGACCAGTCCGATGACCGGTGTCGTCGCGGACGCCGAGGCGAGACTCCAGATCACGAACAGAGAGGTGACGCGCATGTGCCGTGCCCGGTCGGGCACGGGGGCGATTCCGAGGGTTTCGACGGCCGGCGCGTCCGGCTGGATCGATTCGGTCACGGGGCGATTCATGGATTCATCCGGCGAAGCGTCACGAGAAGGTCAATCCGCACCGCGCGTCCGTACCGAGGCGGACTCATGGTGCCTGCCACGCGCCGGCCAGTGCCGGTGAGACGGCTCGCCATTCGATCCTGCGCCACTGAAGGAGCGGGTCCCGAGGCTTGAGGGGCCCGGTGATGCTCGTGCACGCCGCCGGCGCATCGGTTCACCGACTGCGCAGCTGCGGCGCGGCAAAGCCGTCCGGCAGTAATTCCGAGACCGTCCAGCGGCGCGTCTCGCCGGAGTCCGCGGTGCAGCAGTACACGGGCGTGTCGCCCGATGCGAATTCCGCGATCACCTGTCGGCACGCACCGCAGGGTGAGAGCAGCTCCGCCGCGCCGCTGGCGACGGCGATGGCCGAGATGCGCCGGGCGCCGGCGGCGATGGCCGCGAAGATCGCGACGCGCTCGGCACACATGCTCAGCCCAAAGGACACATTCTCCACGTTCACGCCCGTGAACACACGCCCGGAATCATCGCGCACGGCCGCCGCCACGGGGAAGCGAGAGTACGGCGCGTAGGCCCGCGAAAGGCTCACTCGTGCCCGCTCGATCAGCGCACCCTCATCATGGTTCACGTTCAACCGCTCTTCGCGCACCGGGTGCAGGGGCATGGGCTGAGATCCGATTGGATCTGACTGTCGATACACTCCACATCAATATAATACTGGCCTTCCAATGAGACCAGATGTTCCTCCGATCTGCGCCGACCCTGCGCGGTACAGGGGCGCGCACACCGTGTCCGGCACGACCTGCGAAGACTCCGCTGAGCACACACTCAAGTGCACGAGACGGACCGTATTCGCATTACCGCCCGCTTCCGACCTGTGCGTCACGGTGAAGAATCACCGGCGCGGACCTTGACGCTCCCGCCGATCCGCGCCGACACGCAAGCGAGGGCCGGACGGCAAACCGATCCCGCAATGGGCAGCAGTGCACAGAATGGCCGATTCGCACGGTTCGTCTTGCCATAATCCGTGACCGCGTTCCCGCCAGCGAGCGCAGCCGCGCTTGACAATATCTGGCGTGAATGCGTTCCAGGGCCTCCGACAGTTGCGCTCCCCAGCGGCGATCCCATTCGCCAGCACAGCCCGTGGCGGCGCGACAATCGAGGCGGCAGACGGACCATGTAGCGGTCGCTCCGCAGCAGCGCTGCGCCCCGTCCGTCGAACCCGCGCTCCGCAGTCGCCACCTGCCGGGCCGCTACACGCAGCCGTACGCCATCGGTGGCGGTACCTGCTGTGGGGGGCGCTGGCGCTGTGGCTGTGGATACCGATCTGCAGGGCCCAGGAGGTTCAGCGTCCCTCCGTCGCCTTCTTCTACGACGAGCACCCGCCGTCGCGCGTACTGCGCGATTTCGACTGGGTGATCGTACAGCCGGATGCGCTCGCTCAGCCGAAAGCGCTCGCCGGTCCGCGCACGACGGTCTTCGCCTACGTCTCCCTCGGCGAGCTCGCGATGAACTCCGCGGCCGCGCAGACCCTGCCGGCGCACTGCCGCCTGGCGGAAAATCGCACCTGGAAGAGCTGGATCGTCAATCAGGCCGACCCCGCGTGCCGCGCCTATTATGTGCAACACGTCTTCGCGCCGCTGCGCGCGAGCGGCTACCGCAACTATTTCTTCGATACGCTCGACAGCTACCGCCTCGCCCTGAAGAGTGCCGCGCAGCGCGCGGCCTACCGCTCCGGACTGGTGGCGCTCATCGAGTCCGTGCACCGGGGTGATCCCCAGGGCCGCTTCATCTTCAACCGCGGCTTCGCGCTGCTCCCGACCCTGAAGGGTCAGGGCGTGATCGCGGTCGCTGCCGAATCGCTCTACCGCGGCTGGGATCCGTCGACGCGGCGCTACGTCGCCGTCGACCCTGGCACCTCGCGTGCGCTGCTGGAGCGACTCGAGCAGGTGCGCCGGTTGGGACTGACGCCCATCGCCATTGATTACCTGCCGCCTGCCGAACG
>JAKCEJ010000337.1 GCA_021838065.1 Pseudomonadota bacterium | reverse complement strand
CTCGAGCGCCTGCTCGCCTTCCTGTGGGACATCGGGCTCGAGGTCGGCCACAGCGTGCGCACGGTCGAGGAGTGCCTCGAGCAGAGCGCCGCCGACGTCAGCGTCATGACCACCCTGATCGAGGCGCGCCTGCTCGAGGGCAATGCGGCGCTGCTCGCGCGCTTGCGCGCCGCGCTCGCTCCCGAGCACATCTGGCCGGTGCGCGAGTTCTTCGAGGCCAAGGTGCGCGAGCAGGCCGAGCGGCACCTGCGGGCCAACGATACCGCCTACAACCTCGAACCGAACGTCAAGACCGGCCCCGGCGGGCTGCGCGACATCCAGACCATCGCCTGGGTGGCCAAGCGCCACTTCGGCGCCGAGACGCTCGATGAGCTGGCGCAGCACGGGTTCCTCTCGATCGCCGAGTTCCGCCGCCTGAAGCAGGCGCAGGCGTTTCTCTGGAAGGTGCGCTTCGGGCTGCACGTGCTCACCGGGCGGCGCGAGGACCGGCTCCTCTTCGATCACCAGATCCGCCTCGCCGAGACCTTCGGCTACGAGGACGCCTCCTACACGCTCGCAGTCGAGCAGCTGATGCAGCGCTACTACCGCACCGTCAAGGACGTGAGCCTGCTCAATGAGCTGCTGCTGCAGCTGTTTCGCGAGGCCATCCTCACCGAGAGCGAGCCGCCGCGCCCGCTGAATGCGCGCTTCCAGGTGCGCTGCGGCTCGCTCGAGGCGGTCAGCGATGATGTGTTCGCGCGCACCCCCTCGGCGCTGCTTGAGCTGTTCGTGCTGCTGCAGCGCCACCCCGAGATCAAGGGCGTGCGCGCCTCGACGCTGCGCGCCGTCGGCAGGAGCCTGTGGCTGATCGACGAGGAGTTCCGCCAGAACCCGCGCCACCACCGCCTCTTCCTCGAGATCGTGCGCTCCCCGGTCGGAGTCACGCACGAGCTGCGCCGGATGAACACCTACGGGGTGCTCGGGCGCTACATTCCGGCCTTCGGGCGCATCGTCGGGCGCATGCAGTACGACCTGTTCCACGCCTACACGGTCGATGCGCACACGCTGTTCGTGGTGAGCAACCTCAGGCGCTTCGCGATCGCGCGCTACGATCAGGAGCTGCCGCAGGCCTCCCGCATCATGCAGCAGCTGCCGCGGCCCGAGGTGGCCTACCTCGCGGCCCTGTTCCACGACATCGCCAAGGGGCGCGGCGGCGATCACTCCGAGCTCGGCGCGGTGGACGCCGAGGCGTTCTGCCTCGAGCAGGGGCTCTCGCCCTACGATGCGCGCCTGGTGGCCTGGCTGGTGCGCCACCACCTCGCCCTCTCGATCACCGCGCAGAAGCAGGACATCACCGATCCGGAGGTGATCACCGCCTTCGCCCGCACCGTCGGCGATGAGTCGCGCCTGGACTATCTGTACGTGCTCACCTGCGCCGACGTGCGCGCCACCAACCCGAAGCTGTGGAACTCGTGGAAGGCCTCGCTGTTCGATGATTTCTATCAGCGCGTGCGCCGGGCGCTGCGCCGCGGGCTCGAGTCCCCGATCGACCAGGAGCAGCTGGTGGGCGAGACCCGCAGCGCCGCGCGCCAGCTGATGCTCGAGCGCGGGATCGCCACCGCCGACATCGAGCGGGTCTGGGAGCGTTTCTCGGACACCTACTTCCTGCAGCACTCCCCCGAGGAGGTGGCCTGGCACATGCGCCTGATCGCCGACCGCGATCCACGCTCGGACGAGCCGCTGGTGGCGCTCGACCCGTACAGCGTGCGCGGCACGACCGCGGTGCTGATCTTCACCCGCGCGCGCGAGCACGGCTTCCCGCGCACCACCGCCGTGCTCGATCAGCTCGGGCTCGACATCCTCGATGCGCGCATCACCCCGACGGGCGATGGGTTCAGCCTCGACCTGTACCACGTGCTCGAGGACGACGGCGCGCCGGTCGCCGACGGGGAGCGGCGCGAGGAGATCGAGGAGGCGCTGTGGCGCTCGCTGCAGCAGCCGCAGGCCACCGTCGCCGTGCATCGGCGCGCGCCGCGCCAGGCGCGGATGTTCCACACCCCGACGCAGATCACCATCAGCACCGATGAGCGCAACGGCCGCTCGGTGCTCGAGCTCACCGCCGGCGACCGTCCGGGGCTGCTGTGCGATGTCGGCAAGGTGCTCACCGCCGAGCACATCATGCTGCAGGCGGCGCGCATCATGACCGTCGGGGAGCGGGCCGAGGATGTGTTCTACATCACCGACCTCGACGGGCGCACGCTCGATGAGGCGCGCGCGACGCGTCTGCGCGACATTCTCGGCCAGGCGCTCAGAACGCGCGCCGCGGCCTGATCTGACCACTGGAGCGACCCATGAACCCGCGTCTCGAGCGGCTGCACGCATATCCTTTCGAACGGCTCGCACGGCTCACCGCCGGCGCCACCCCGCCGCGCCACCTCAAGCCGATCGGCATGTCGATCGGCGAGCCGCGCCACGAGCCGCCGCCGATGGTGCCCGAGGCGCTGCGCGCCAACGCGCACCTGCTCGGCACCTACCCCACCGCCGCCGGAGTGCCCGAGCTGCGCGCGGCCTGCAGCGCGTGGCTCGAGCGGCGCTTCGGCCTGCGCACCGGCAGCGTCGATCCGGCCACCATGGTGCTGCCGGTGAACGGCACGCGCGAGGCCCTGTTCGCCTTCGTGCAGGCGGCGGTCGATGAGCGGCATGAGCCGCTGGTCGCGATGCCCAATCCCTTCTATCAGATCTACGAGGGCGCGGCGCTGCTCGCCGGCGCGCGGCCGTACTTCCTCGAGACCACCGCGGCCAACGAGTACACGCCGGACCTTGCGGCCGTGCCCGAGAGCCTCTGGCGGCGCTGTCAGGTGCTCATCCTGTGCAGCCCGGGCAATCCCACCGGCAAGGTGTTCCCGCGCGAGTATCTGCTG
>JAKCEJ010000044.1 GCA_021838065.1 Pseudomonadota bacterium | reverse complement strand
GCGCCGCGGTCCTCGCCGTGGCGGCCGAGTGCAGCGGCGATGAGCGCACCGGGGCGCAGATCCTGCGCCGCGCGCTCGAGGCTCCCGCCCGCCAGATCGCGGAGAACTCCGCCGCGGACGGCGGGGTGGTGGTCGACCGGATGCTCAACGGCACCGGCAACACCGGCTTCGATGCCGCCACCAAGCGCTTCGTCGACCTGTTCGAGGCGGGCATCGTCGATCCGGTGAAAGTCGTGCGCACGGCGCTCGAGAACGCCGTGTCGGTGGCGAGCGTGCTGCTGCTGACGGAAGCGACGCTGACGGAGCGGCCGGAGAAACGCACCGAGGCGGGCGCCGCAGCCGAGGAAATCTGACCGCCAGCGCGCCGCGCCGTTGCCGCCGGCCCGCTCGCTCGCGGATAATTGACGCCGTGCGCCCGTGCGCGGAGGATCGCCCTTGCACCACAGCAAAGTGAGCTTTCTTTTCGATCTCGACGGCACGCTGGTCGACAGCGTGTACCAGCATGTGCTCGCCTGGCAGCAAGCGCTGCACGCCGCCGGGATCGAGCTGTCGGTCTGGCGCATCCACCGCCGCATCGGCATGAGCGGCGGGCTGTTCACCGAGATGCTGCTGCGCGAGGTCTCCGCCGAGATCACCCCCGAGCTGCTCGAGGCGCTGCAGCGCCACCACGCCGAGGCCTATGCGCGGCTCGTGCCCTGGGTCCGCCCGCTGCCCGGCGCGAAGGAGCTGCTCGCCTACCTCACCGAGGCGAAGCTGCCGTGGGCGATCGCGACCAGCGGCCGGATGAATTCCGCGCAATACAACCTTCGCGCTCTCGGGATCGATCCCTCGCGCGCCGCGATCGTGACGCGCGACGATGTGGCGCACGCCAAGCCCGATCCGGACCTGTTCCTCGCGGCGGCCGAGCGGCTGGGCAGCGACATCCGCTCCGCCATGATCGTCGGGGACAGCATCTGGGACATGCTCGCCGCGCGCCGCGCGCAGGGACTCGGCGTCGGGCTGCTCTCCGGCGGCTACGGGCAGGATGAGCTCGAGCGCTCGGGTGCGATCCGCGTATACGAGGATCCGGCCGACCTGCTGCGGCACATCGATGAGGTCGGCGGGCGCACCTGATCCGGCACGCAACCGGCGCTACGCGCGATCGATCCGCGCTGCGAAGCAGCCCGGCTTGGCGTAGTGGGCGTGCACGTAGCGCGTGTGCGCGCTTGCGAACAGCCGCTCAATCAATCCCTCCAGTTCGGCTCCCTGGGCGATGTCGGCGTCACGCAACATGTGCGCGCGATCGAAGGCGCGCAGCGCCATGACCCGAGAGCGGAACGCCTCGGGCACTTCATTGACTCTGTCATAGCGCTCGCGCGCGCCCTCCAACACATAGATCGCGTACCGAGAACGATACGGCGTGTCGACCGGCAGGTGCGCATAGTTCACCAACAGCACGGCTTCGCCGGGCGCTGCATCGCGCAGCTCGATGCGATCCGGAAAGCCCGGCCGGCGGTCGGCGATCACGCGCCGTGCGCCACGGCGCGCCAGCTCCGTCTCCTCCAATCCGAACAACGGTGTGAACGGCGCAGGCGCGAGCCCGGTAATGCGGAAATCCATCGGCGGCTCCCAGCGTGAAACACGCCGCAACCCTACCGCGCATCGTCTCGACTGACTCGCCGGATTCGGACGCGTGACCCACTTTACGTTGCGCGTGCGTAATCGAGCTCGGTCATCATGCCATCCATCATGTGCACGATGTCGTGGCAGTGCAGCACCCAACGGCCCGGCGGGGAGTCGGCGCGGAACCGCCAGGTCGCGGTGCTGAGGGCGGGCACAAGGGTCGTGTCCTTCGGCAGCGGGCAGCGAAGACGCCGACCGGACGCCTCCACCCGCTCGAAGACGTGCCCATGCAATCGACATGGCCTTGCCGCGGATCGAGTTCGGATCGATCTCGGCCAGCATCACCTACACCACCGGCCCCCGAGGAGAACGAGAAGCCCATGCTGTAGACGACCACCGCCGCCATCGCGAGATAGGAGGCGCCGCTCAAGCCGCCGGCGGCGGCATGACCAACGGCGCTGACCCGGTGCAGGTCGAACACGCAACCGATCACGATCATGGCGGCGGCCATGACGAACTCCACGACGACAAGCAGCGGCGTGCGCCCGAGCTTGTCCACCGTGAAGGTCGCCGCCAGCGTGAAGACCGTCATCGTCACGCCAGCGAAGGTGGCCGACTCCCGGTACGCTGGGTGAGTGGCGGCGCCCCTGTTCTCGAACAGGCACGGCTCGTAGTACAGCACCGCGTTTCGCTGCGATGGCGCGGCGCGACGAAATTGCGGGTGATGGCGCTGGTCACGCCCGATATCACTGCCGTGTCGTAGCCAAACAGCAGTCCGCCCAGCATCGCCGCAGCCGTCAGCGCGACCGCGAGCCCGGTACTGCCTTCGCTCATCGGGACCCCTAGATTGGTATCGCTACCGTCCCCCGGGGGCCGGGCGTGTCACGGGGCATGGAAGCTCAGGCGGCGGCGCTCTTGGGGCGCGCGGACGACTCGCGCGTGATCAGCTCGTGGGCGACCAGGCAGTGCACGGGCTCAGCGGCCGCGCCGCGCTTGCCGCCACGCACCGAAGCCGCCAACATGTCGACTGCCTCGCCGGCCATCTGCGCGATCGGCTGATGGATAGTGGTGAGCCCCGGCCAGATATGGGCTGCGATCAGGCTGTCGCCGAAGCCGACCACCGTCAGATCGTTCGGCACCTCGAGCGCGCGGCGGTGCGCCTCGGCCATCACCGCGGCGGCCATGTCGTCGTCGCTGGCGAAAATCGCGCTCGGCAGCGGCTCGCCGCAGAGCAGCTTGCGCGCCGCTTCGAGCCCGGAGCGAAACGTGGAGAAGCCCTGTTCGATGCGCGCTGCGGGCAGGTTGGCATGCTCCTGCACCGCCGCCGTGAAGCCGCGCCAGCGCTCCTCGCTGGCCGTCTGGTTGGGATGGCCCTTGATGAACGCCAGGCGCGTGTGCCCGAGCGCCAACAGATAACGGGTCATCTCGCGCGCCGCGGCGAACTCATCGATGCTGACGCACATCACCTCGGCCGGCGGCCGGGCCGCGGCCACGGCGACGATGCGCATGCGGGCGGCCTGCAGCTCCGCGCGGATCACCGCCGACTCGCACAGCGGCGGCGGCAACACAACGCCGACGACGCCGCCGGCGACCAGCCGCCGCACCGCGCGGCGCGAGGCCGCGGGAGTCATCTCGCATTTCTCGAGCACGAGCTGCACGCCGTGACGGGTCGCCGCATCGAGCGCGCCGACCAGAAATTCACTCAGGTACGAGGCGCTCGGGTTGCCATAGAGCAGCCCCATGCGCTCCCCGCGCGCGCTGGCGAGATTGCGCGCGGCGAGGTTCGGCGAGTAGCCGAGCTGGCGAACCGCATGCATCACCGTCTGTCGGGTCGCATCGCTCACATACTGGCCGCCGTTGACCACCCGCGAGACGGTCATCGGCGATACACCGGCGTAACGCGCGACATCCTTGATGGTCACGCTGCGGCGAGCACCGCTTCGGGATTTGCGCGCCGGTTTGTTCATCGAGCCTCTGGATGATCCTGCCAAATTATCGTTGTAAATCAACGCAGGTCGTGCGGAACTCCAGGGCGCGCAGTGCTCGTGCCAACCGCCACCGCCCGGTGCCGGGCGGCCGGCATCGCGTGCCCCTCGGCCATGATAGCGCAATCATGCAGCCTTCGGGCCGGATCCGGCGGCGGGCGGCGGGCGCGGCGGGACGGCTTGAACGACCGTGGCTCCTTCCTCTACGCTCTGGCGGCGCGGATGTCGCGCCCGCGCCGGAGTCCCTTGGTGCCCCGATCCTCCCGTGTGACGCACACCCTGCAGTCCGGCCGCCGGATCGTGCGCGACGGTCTGCCCCGGCGCCGCTGGCAGGATCTGTATCACGTGTTCATGACCATCAGCTGGCCGCGGCTGTTTGCCGCCTTTGCCGGGTTCTTCTTCCTTTTCAACCTGCTGTTCGCCCTGATCTACTCCCTGCAGGCGGCCGATATCGCCCACCTCAATCCGCCGGGGTTCTGGGGGCGGTTCTTCTTCAGCGTCGAGACGCTGGCCACCGTCGGTTACGGCGACATGCATCCGCAGACGGTGTTTGCGCACATCATCGCCTCGGTGGAGATCTTCACCGGCATGATGAGCCTTGCGCTCATCGCCGGAATGATGTTCGCGCGCTTCTCGCGCCCGACGGCGCGGATCCTGTTTGCCCGTCACGCGGTCATCCGCCCGCTCGACGGCGCGCCGACCCTGATGCTGCGCGCGGCCAATGAACGGCACAATGTCATCATGGAGGCGCAGGCGCGTCTGCGGCTGGTGCGCGACGAGCAGAGCATCGAGGGTTACCGGATCCGGCGCATCCACGATCTGCGCCTGCGGCGCAGCGAGCAGCCGGCATTCCTGTTCGGTTGGACGCTGCTGCACACGCTCGCGCCCGACAGCCCGCTTGTCGGCGCGACGCTCGAGTCGCTGCAGGCCGCGAACGCACTGCTGATCCTGACGCTGGTCGGCATCGATGAGACGACCGGACAGACCCTGATGGCGCGCCAGGAATACCCGGCCGAGAGGCTGCGTTGGCAGCACACCTTTGCCGACATCCTCTCAACCGGCGCGGACGGCGTCGATCACTTCGACTACGGGAAGTTCCACGACATCATCCCGCTCGATTGAAACGCCGGTCGGCCGGCAGGATCGCGCCCCGCGACCCGTTCCCGAATGTTGTCCCCGGCGCGAGCCGCAGCAGTTCCAAGCCCTGAAAACGCGTGCTGGCGAGCGAGCCGCCGAGTGCCGGCAGCACATCGAGCGCGCAATCGCCGTGCGCGATCGAGATCACTCCGGCTCCCGCATCCTCGGCCATGCCTCTCTCCCGCGATGTTTCACAACGAGCGGTCAGCGGCGCCGAGGCGCAGGGCACGTCGCCGCCCCGATCATGCGCCGCCGCCGAACTCCGCAGGAATCGCGCCGCCCGAACCGAGCGCGCGATAGGCGTTCACCAGCGCGCGCACGAACGCCGGTTCCGCTGCCACGCGCGACCCAATGATGTCCTCAAGGGCGAGAAAACGGGCAACATCCCTGTCGGGCTCGTCGGTACAGGCGCGGCCGAGGGCGAGCAGCCGTTCGGCCGCGGGATCGGTCAACGCCTCTCCAGCGCGGGCGCGCGCGACGACAAAGCGCATCCACGCCGCGATCGGCAGCGCGAGGCGCGTGATGGGTCGGCCTGCCGCGAGCGCCTCGGCCATGGTGCTCAGCAGCCGCACCGGAAGCTTCTTCGAACCGTCCCAGGCGATCTGCGCGAGTTGATGGCGCACGCTCGGATTGCGCAAGCGCTCGAGCGTCGCATCGATGTAGCCGGACAGCTCGAGCGTCCCGGGACCGTGCAGGCTCGGCGCGATGTCCTCTCTCATCAGCCGCTCGAGGAAGCTCGCCAGCGGCGCATCGCGCATCGCCTCGGCCACCGTGCTGCGGCCCCGCAGCAGGCCGACGTAGGCGAGCGTCGAGTGTGCGCCGTTGACGAGGCGCAATTTCGCGCGGTCATACACCGCCACTTCGGCCGCGAGCGTAACGCCGACCGAGGCCCAGTCGGCCACGCGCACCTCGGGCAGATCCTCGATGACCCATTGCGTGAAACGCTCGCGCTGCACCGGCCATGCGTCCTCGAGCCCGCTCGCCTCAGCGATGCGCTCGATCAGCTCGGCGTCGGTGGCCGGCGTGATGCTGTCGACCATGGTGCGCGGGAAAGCGACCTCGGACTCGATCCAACGGGCGAACGAGCGGCCGTGGCGTGCGGCGAACGCCGCCACCGCCGCGCGCAACGTCGGTCCGTTGTCCGGCAGATTGTCACAGCTCACCACGGCAAAGGGAGCGTGCCCACTCTCGCGCCGCCGCCGCAGCCCCTCGGCGAGAAATCCGATGACGCTGCGCGCGGGCGCGGCCGAGCCCAGATCGTAGGCGACGTCGGGGTGGCTCGGATCGAGCTGCCCGTCGGGGCCAAGACAGTAACCCTTCTCCGTCACGGTGAGCGTGACGATGCGGGTCTCGGGAGCCTCGAGGCGGGTCAATACGGCGTCGCGGTCGGCGGGCGCGACGAGGATCTCGCGCAGCGCGCCGATGATGCGGACCTGCGGGACCCCGCCGAGCTCGGCGAGGCAGTAGAGGTAATCCTGGCTCGACAGCGCCTCGCGCGCCCCGGCGCTGCGCAGCGAAACGGCGCTGATCGCCCAGCGCGGGTCGCGCTCGAGCAGGCGGTCCGCGTAGTACGCTTGGTGCGCCCGATGGAATGCGCCCGGTCCGAAATGCACCCAGCCGACGCGACAGGCCTCGCGCACATAGTCCGGGCGGGCCACACTCGCCCGCGCCTGTGTGAGCGTCGCCTCGCTGAGCCGCAGCCGCTTCATTGAGCCAAGACTACTGGTAGCGTTATCATTTTGCAATGTATCAGCCATGCGCCGCGGGGGAATCATGTGGCAGCTGACGGATTTTGCCGGACGCCGCACAGCGGCGGCGCTCATCGCGGCGGCCGGGCTGGCGACGGGGCTCGCCCTCGCCCCCCGGGCGCACGCCGATGACGGCTATCACCTGTGGCTGCGCTACGTCCCGGTGCACGGTGCGTGGCTCGCTCGCTATCGCCGCTCGGCCGCCGAGCTCGTGTCCGACGGTGCACTCTCCCCGACGCTGCGCGCGGCGCGCGCGGAACTCGAGCGAGGACTCGCGGGCATGCTCGGACGGCGGCTGCCGAGCGTGCGCTCGATCACCGCCGACGGGGCGATCCTGTTCGGCACCCCACACGACTCGCCGCTGATCCGTGCGCTGCGTCTCGGCCTGCGCCGGGTCGGGCGGGAAGGCTACGTGATCCGCACCGTCACCGTGCGGGGCCACCACACCACGGTCATTGCCGGCAACAGCGCCGTCGGGGTGCTCTACGGCGCGTTCCGCTTCCTGCGGCGCATCCAGACACGCCGGCCGATCGGCGCGCTCGACATCGTCTCGCGCCCGAGGATCCGCCATCGCATACTCGACTTCTGGGACAACCTCGACGGCAGCATCGAGCGCGGCTACGCCGGGGATTCGATCTGGAAGTGGGACGAGCTGCCGCAGTATCTCTCGCCGCGCTACAGCGACTTTGCCCGCGCCTGCGCCTCGATCGGCATCAATGGCGTGGTGCTGAACAACGTCAATGCCAGCCCGTATGTGCTGACGCCGCTGTACCTCGCCAAGGTTGCCGCGCTTGCCGGCGTGCTGCGGCCCTACGGCATCCGTGTCTATCTGTCCGTGCCCTTCAGCGCGCCCATCACGGTGGGCCGGCTGAACAGCGCCGACCCGCTCGATCCGGCGGTGCAGGCGTGGTGGCGCAGCAAGGTCGCCGCGATCTACCGCGAGGTGGCCGGCTTCGGCGGCTTTCTGATGAAGGCGGACTCCGAGGGCGAGCCGGGTCCTGAGAATTACGGGCGCACGCAGGCCCAGGGGGCGAACCTGCTCGCCCGCGCGCTCGCGCCCTACCACGGCATCGTCATGTGGCGCGCGTTCGTGTACTCGACCAACCCGCATTCCGAGGACCGGGTCAAGCAGTCCTACGACATCTTCAAGCCACTCGATGGGAAATTCGACCGCAACGTGATCCTGCAGGTCAAGAACGGCCCGCTCGACTTCCAGCCGCGCGAGCCGTTTCATCCGCTGTTCGGCGCGATGCCCAAGACGAACCTGATGCTGGAGCTCGAGATCACCAAGGAGTACCTCGGCCAGCAGACGAGCCTCGTCTATCTCGGCACGCTCTTCGAGGAGGCGCTGCGCGCCGACACCTGGGCGCGCGGGCGCGGCTCGACGGTGGCGCGCGTGATCGACGGCTCGCTCTACGGGGAGCGTCAGACCGGCATCGCCGGTGTCGCCAACATCGGCTCGGACCGCAACTGGTGCGGGTCGATCTTCAACCAGTCCAACTGGTACGCGTTCGGCCGGCTCGCCTGGAATCCCGACGCCTCGGCGCGCGCCATTGCCGCGCAATGGGTGCGCATGACGTTCACGAACAGCGCCGCATTCGTGCACCCGGTGGTGCGCATGATGATGGCCTCGCGCGAGGTGGTGGTCGATTACATGGACCCGCTCGGACTTGCCAGCCAGATGGCCGCCGGCACGCACTTCGGTCCCGGCCCCTGGGTCGCCCCGGGGCCCCACCTGCCGCCGGACTGGTCGAGCACGTATTACAGCCGCGCGGACGCCTCGGGCATCGGTTTCGACCGCACGGCGAGCGGCAGCGACGCCGTTGCGCAGTATGCTGCGCCCGTGGCCGCCGAGTTCGCCAGCCTCAGACACTGTCCCGAGGATGTGCTGCTGTGGTTCCATCACCTGCCATGGACCTACCGCATGCGCTCCGGCCGCACGCTGTGGGACTCCCTGGTTCTGCACTACGCGCGCGGCGTCGCTGCGGTCAAGCGCATGCGCAGGACTTGGCAGGGACTCGCCCGCTACGTCGATCCGCAGCGCTTCCGCCTGACGGCGGCATTTCTCGCCATCCAGCAACAGGACGCCGAATGGTGGCGCGATGCGAGCATCGCCTACTTCCAGTCGATCTCGCGTCTGCCACTGCCGGCGGGAGTCGCGCCGCCACCTGACCCGCTGAAGGCCTACGAAGCGTTCTGCATCCCTTTTGTGGAGGGCACGCCGGGGTCCGGGCCGGCCTGCCCGCCGGATAACTCGCCCGTGCCACACTGAGCGCGTTACCGTATGCGGCGGCGCCCTGGCCGACACCGTGCGCCGCCTCGAGGGAGGACCTTAGAGAATGAATCCTGAGCCCAGCCCCACGCCTGCCCCGGCGCTGCACCCGGACCGGCTGTTTCCGGCCGACCCGGGCACGCGCGCCATCGCCCGGCGGCTCTACGCCGGGATCCGCGCGCTGCCGATCATCAGCCCCCACGGACACACCGATCCGCGCTGGTTCGCAACCAACGAGCCGTTCAGCGATCCGGCATCGCTGCTGCTGACGCCCGACCATTACCTCACCCGCATGCTCTACAGCCAGGGCGTGCCGCTCGAGGCGCTCGGGGTCGCCCCAGACGGCGCCCGCCGGGCGCCAGACGAGCCGCGCGCGATCTGGCGCACCTTCGCCGAGCGCTACCACCTGTTCCGCGGCACACCGAGCCGGCTGTGGCTCGACTGGGTGCTCGCCGAGGTGTTCGGCGCCGAGATCCCCCTGACTGCGGGCAACGCCGAGCGCGCCTATGAGCGCATCAGCGAGCGGCTCGCCGAACCGGCGTATCGCCCGCGGGCGCTGTTCGAGCGCTTTGGCATCGAGGTGCTCGCCACCACCGAGTCCCCGGTCGAGACGCTCGAGCAGCACGCGGCGATCCGCGCGAGCGGCTGGCCCGGCCGGGTCATCACCGCCTACCGCCCCGACCCGGTGGTCGACCCCGAGACCCCGGGATTCGTGCGCCATCTCGAGCGCTTCGGGACACTGACCGATATCGACCCGTTCAGCTGGCGCGGCTACCTCGCAGCGCATCGCGCGCGGCGCGCGTTTTTCGCTTCATTCGGCGCCACCTCCACCGACCACGGCCATCCGACGGCGCGCACCGCCGATCTCGGGGAACGCGCCGCGCAGGCCCTGTTCGAGCGCGTGGTGCACGGGGCGCGCTCGAACACGCTCGCCAGCGCCGACGCGGAAGCCTTCCGCGCGCAGATGCTCACCGAAATGGCCCAAATGAGCCTCGATGACGGGCTGGTGATGCAACTGCACCCCGGCGCCTGTCGTAATCACAACACCGCGCTCTTCCGCCGCTTCGGTTCCAACATCGGCGCCGACATTCCGACGCCGACCGATTACGTCGATGCGCTGCGCCCGCTGCTGATGCGCTTCGGCAACGAGCGCGCGCTCACCCTCATTGTCTTCACGCTCGATGAGTCGAGCTACAGCCGCGAGCTGGCGCCGCTCGCCGGCCATTACCCGGCGCTCAAGCTCGGGCCCGCCTGGTGGTTTCACGACAGTCCCGAAGGGCTGATGCGCTTCCGCGAGCGGACGACGGAGACAGCCGGGTTCTACAACACCGTCGGATTCAACGACGACACCCGGGCGTTCCTGTCGATCCCGGCGCGCCACGACGCCGCGCGGCGGATCGACTGCGCGTTTCTCGCCCGCCTCGTCGCCGAGCATCGCTTGCCCGAGGAGGAAGCCGTGCAGGTCGCCGGCGACCTCGCCTACCGTCTGCCCAAACAGGCCTACCGGCTGTAACGCACTCCGGCGCGCTCAGCGCACCGCGAATGCCCGATACGAATGCGGTGCCAGCCGCACGACGAAGCTCGTCTGCCCTTGCTCGCTCGGCAACGGGCTCGGGGTCACGATCGGCGCCGGCGGCACGGCGCGCCCGGAGACCAGATCGACGAGCCGCTGCGCGCCGTGGCGGACGAAGATGCGCACCGTGACCGCCCTCGGCAAGTACGGTTCGACGATGAACGTGCCGTTGCTGTACGTGAACAGCGCCACGTGCGCCCGCGCGTTGATGCGCACCGGGAAGCGCGCGAGCAGGTAGCCCCGCAATGCGTTCAGCACTGGCTCCGGCTCGAGCGCATGCAGCAGGCCCGAGGTGATGATGACATCGGCGCCGCGTCTGAGACTGGCGTTGATCTTCGACACCAGATGTGGATCGGTCGCGGCCTCCTGGGTGAGCAGCACGAGCCGGGCGTGTCTCGGGTAGTGCGGCATCAGGTTGATCGGGATGCCGATCTTCCCGAGCTAGTTCTGCAGGAAGTCAGCGCCGCTCGACTGGAACGCCTTGTCGCTGGCCACCCCGATGGGATTGCCCAGCTTGCTGAGGAAGGCATCGGCCTGCCCGAGCGCGTAGCCGGCGACCCGGGCCCAGCCCGGCACGGCCTCCGTTCCCGGCGGCGCCCCTCACCAGTCCCACATCGTCCCGTCCGGCAGACGCGCGATCGGCAGCTGTCTGGACTGGTACGGGAATCGCGCGGCGAGCTGCTCATCGAGCCCGACGCCGTGGCCGGGACTCTCGCCGCAGTGCAGACAGCCGTCGCTGAACGTGTAGTCGTGCGGAAAGACCGCGTCGGTCTCATCCGAGTGACGCATGTACTCCTGGATGCCGAAGTTCGGCACCCAGGTGTCGAAATGCAGCGCCGCGCCGAGTGTGACCGGCGAGAGGTCCGTGGCGCCGTGAAAGCCCGTGCGCGCGCGGTGCAGCGCGGCGAGGTCGGCGATGCGGCGCACGTGGCTGATGCCACCGCCGTGCACGATCGTGGTGCGGATGTAGTCGATCAGCTGCCGCTCGAGCAGCGCGCGGCAATCAAAGATGGAATTGAACACCTCGCCCACCGCGAGCGGCGTGACCGAGTGGCGCCGGATGAGCTCGAAGCCGTCCGGGTTTTCCGCCGGCGTCGCGTCCTCCAGCCAGAAGAGGCGGTACGGCTCGAGATCGCGAGCCAAACGCGCCGCCTCGATGGGCGTGAGGCGGTGATGCGCATCGTGCAGCAGCTCGACCTCGCGCCCGTGATCGGCGCGCAACCGCTCGAAGAGGCGCGGCACGATCTCGAGGTAGCCCGGGGTCGACCAGACGGTCTCGAGCGGCAGCTCGCTTTCGGCCGGCTCATAGGCGTATTTCATCCGCGACACGCCATAGGGCTTGGCGAGCCCCGGCACGCCGCATTGCGCGCGAACGGCGCGGTACCCCTGCGCGATGAACCGGCCCACCTCGGCGCTCGCCTCCTCGATGTCCCGGCCGCTCGCGTGTCCGTAGACCAGCACGCTCTCTCGGCTGCGCCCGCCGAGCAACCGATAGAGCGGCAGTCCCGCCATCTTGCCGAGGATGTCCCACAGGGCCACGTCCACCGCGGCGATGGCCGTCATGGTGACCGGGCCGCGCCGCCAGTACGCGCCGCGGTAGAGAAACTGCCACGTGTCCTCGATCCGCCCGGCATCGCGGCCGATCAGATTCGGGATCACGTGCTGCTCCAGATAGGCCGCGACCGCCAGCTCGCGGCCGTTCAGCGTCGCATCGCCGAGGCCCCAGACCCCCGAGCGGGTCTCGACCCTCAGCGTCACGAAGTTGCGGCCCGGCGAGGTGACGATCACGCGGGCCGCGACGATCTGCCGTTCCCGGGACGAGCCCTGCGGCTCAGACTGTATCTTAACCATGGCTGAGGACTCCGATTTCGGCCGCGTCCCCGCGGCTCTTGATCGCAGATATTCGCACCGCGCTCACGCGGTAGCGAGGCGCACCGGCGCGAGGCGCGGCGCGAGCGGCTGAATCACCGCGCGCGCCACGAGATACATACCGCCGGCGATGGTGAACAGCAGCGCGCAGCTGCCGGTGACCTGTAGCAGAAAGCCCGCCGCCGTCGAGACCAGCCCGCGCGAGAGCGCTCCGGCGAACCCGCCGGGCCCGACGACCGAGGCGACCGCCGCGCTCGAATACAGATCCGAGGCCGTGGTGAACAGGTTCGCCGCCCAGCCCTGGTGGGTCGACGCGGCGAGCGGCAGCGGCGTCCCGAAGGACGACCCGAGCATCGGCGATCACAGCCCCGATCCCTCCTACTTCCTTGAAGTTATCCATGGATGGTAACGACCCCGCCGGCTTGAGCCATTTGCGCGCCGCTCGATTCGAGGCGTTGCGCGCAGGGCGTCCGGCGGCATATTTG
>JAKCEJ010000336.1 GCA_021838065.1 Pseudomonadota bacterium | reverse complement strand
GACCCGCTGCGGGATCTGCTCGGCATCCGGGCCAACCCGCTCGCCTGGACGCTGCGCGCCGCGATGCAGCGCATCGCGTGCGCCGGCAGCGGGGTGATCGTGATCCTGCGCGAGCGGGAGGCGCCGAACGATCTGCTCGATTCGGTCCGATCGCTCGGCGCGCCGGCCGAGGCCGACGGCGCCGGCCGCTCGGCCCGCCGCGACGGCGAGGTGCTCAAGACCTTCGGCATCGGCGCGCAGATCCTGAAGGATCTCGGCGTGCGGCGCATGCGGGTGCTGTCGGCGCCCAAGCAGATGCACGGCATCTCCGCCTTTGGCCTGGAAATCGACGGCTATGTCGGAGAAGACGCTTGAGCGGTGCGCGGCTGCTCGAGGGACAGCTTGAGGCGCGCGGCCGCAAGGTGGCCGTCGTCGCCGCGCGCTTCAATGATTTCATCGTCGCGAGCCTGCTCAAGGGCGCGCAAGCGGCCTGGGTGCGCCACGGGGGCGCGCTGGAGGACCTGCTCGTGGTGCGGGTGCCCGGTGCATTCGAGCTGCCGGTGAGCGCGCGCAAGCTCGCCGCGAGCGGCCGGTACGACGCGGTGGTGGCGCTCGGGTGCGTCATCCGCGGCGGCACGCCGCATTTCGAATACGTCGCCGGCGAGTGCGCGGGCGGCCTGCAGCGCGCTGCGCTCGAGACGCTGGTGCCGATCATCTTCGGCGTGCTGACCGTCGAGACGGTCGAGCAGGCCATCGAGCGGGCCGCGACCGGCGAGGGCAACAAGGGCGGTGAGGCGATGGAGGCGGCGCTGGAGATGGCGGGCGTGTTTGCCGAGCTGGGTTCCTGATGGCCGTGCAATCCTCGCCGCGCGTCTTCTCACGGCAGCGATCGGTGGCGCGCAAGCTCGCCCTGCAGGCGCTGTATCGCTGGCAGATCAACGAGTGCCCCTGGCAGGACCTGGTGCAGGAGTTCGCCGTGGCCGAAGACATGCCGCGCGCGGACCAGGAGTATTTCCGTGAACTGCTCGAGGCGATCTGCGCCTCGCGTGCGGCGCTCGATCAGCGGCTCGCCCCGCTGATCGACCGCCCGCCGGCGCTGCTTGATCCGATCGAGCACGCGGTGCTGCTCATCGGCCTGTATGAACTCGCGCACCGGCCGGATGTGCCGTATCGGGTGGCGATCAATGAGGCGGTCACGCTGGCGAAACGCTTCGGGGCCACCGACGGGCACAAATACGTCAACGCCGTGCTCGATCGGGCGGCGCGCGAGCTGCGGCCCGAGGAGCACTGAGGCGCGCCCCGGGGCGCCTCGGCGCGCATGGCGCTGTCGGAATTCGAGCTGATCGAGCGTTATTTCCGGCGGTGCGGCGCGCCACGCGCGGACGTACGCCTCGGGGTGGGCGATGATGCCGCGCTGCTCGATTGCCCGCCCGGGACGGTGCTCGCCGCGGCGGTCGACACCCTGGTCGAAGGGGTGCATTTCCCGCGCGGCTGCCGCGCCGACTCGATCGGGCATCGCGCGCTCGCGGTCAATCTTAGCGATCTGGCGGCGATGGGCGCGCGTCCTGCCTGGGCGCTGCTCGCCTTGACATTGCCTTCGGCCGAGGAGCGCTGGCTCGGCGAATTCACGGCGGGATTTGCGGCGCTCGCGCGCACGCACCAGGTCGCGCTGGTCGGCGGCGATACGACGCACGGGCCGCTGACCGTCACCGTGACGCTCCTGGGGCATGTTCCGCCCGGCGCCGCGCTGCGGCGCAGCGGCGCTGCCCCCGGGGATGCGCTGTTCGTGTCCGGCACCCCGGGCGATGCGGCCGCAGGGCTGGCGCTCGAGCAGGGGCGCCTGCCCGCGCCCGGCAAGACCGAGTACCTGCGCGAGCGGTTCCTGTTCCCGACCCCGCGGGTGTCGCTGGGTGAGCGGTTGCGCGAGTACGCGAGCGGCTGCATCGATGTGTCGGACGGGTTGCTCGCCGATGCGCTGAAACTGGCCGAGGCGAGCGGCTGCGGCTTGGAGCTCAGTGCCGCGAGCCTGCCGCTGTCGCAGCCGCTGCGCGCGCTCGGGGCTGAGCGGGCGCGCCAGTTCGCGCTCGGTGGCGGCGACGATTACGAGTTGTGCTTTACCGTGCCGGCGCAGCGGCTCGAGCGACTGCACGCGGCACTGCCGCCCGGGCAGTGGGGCTATACGCGCATCGGCACGATGCGCGCCGAGCCCGGCGCCCGGGTGATGGGCGAGCAAGGCGAACTCTCACTGCCGGCCGGCGGCTACGATCACTTTTCAAACCCGTAGCGGTTCTGGATTATGTAAAGCGAATCCGGCGCGTCCGTCGGCCAATTCATGGGACGCATCACAGCAAGCTCGGGCCGCGGGACCCTATTCTGCGCGCTGCTTCACCAGCCCCCGCGAAACATGCCTGCTCACGCCCCAGGACCCGCCGCGCTTCCGCATACCGGTGAACGGGGTGTACCCGAGCGAATCGGCAAGTACGAGGTCATCAAGGAAGTCGGCCGCGGCAGCACCGGCGTGGTCTATCTGTCGCACGACGCCTATTACGGGCGCGACGTGGCGATCAAGGTCTACAACGTCGATACCGGCGCGAATGATCAACGCGCGCGCGCGGCACGCAAGATGTTCTTGTCCGAGGCGCATCTGGTCGGCATGCTGCAGCATCCGCACGTGCTGCCGATCTTCGATGCGGGTGAGGAGAACGGGCGCTGCTACATCGTCACCGAGTACGTGCACCACGCCCGCACGCTCACCACCTACTGCCGTCCGGACAACCTGCTGCCGCTGAACGATGTCATCGAGATCATCTTCAAGTGCGCCAAGGCGCTGCACTATGCCCACACCCGTGGGGTGATCCACCGCGACATCAAGCCCTCGAACCTTCTGCTCACCCAGGAAGGCGAGGTCCGCATCATCGACTTCGGTAT
>JAKCEJ010000043.1 GCA_021838065.1 Pseudomonadota bacterium | reverse complement strand
CGGGAAGGGCTCGGGCAGCGCCACGCCGAGGACGTCCTGGAAGAGATGCCGCACCAGCCCCTCCATCAGCACCATGATCTCGTCCTGGCTGAGGAAGGAGGTCTCGATGTCGAGCTGGGTGAACTCCGGCTGCCGGTCGGCGCGCAGGTCCTCGTCGCGAAAGCACCGCACGATCTGATAGTAGCGGTCGAAGCCGGCCACCATGAGCAGCTGCTTGAAGATCTGCGGCGACTGCGGCAGGGCGAAGAATTTGCCCTCGTGCGTGCGGCTCGGCACGAGGTAGTCGCGCGCCCCCTCGGGAGTCGCCTTGGTCAGCATCGGCGTCTCAATGTCGACGAAGCCGTGCGCATCGAGATAGGCCCGCATGGCGCGCGTGATCTGATGGCGCTGGCGCAGCCGGCGGCTCATGACCTCCCGGCGCAGGTCGAGGTAGCGGTAGCGCAGCCGCACCTCCTCGCCCACCGTCTCATCGAGCTGGAACGGCAGCGGCTCGCAGCGGTTCAACACCTCGAGCTCTCCGGCGAGCAGCTCCACGCGCCCCGAGGCGAGGTGCTCGTTGACGGTGCCCTCGGGACGGGCGCGCACGCGCCCCTTGACCCGGATCACGAACTCGTTGCGCAGCCGCTCGGCCTCCTTGAACAGCGCCGCCGCCTCGGGATCGAACACGATCTGCAGCAGGCCCTCCCGGTCGCGCAGGTCGATGAAGATGATGCCGCCGTGATCGCGGCGGCGGTGTACCCAGCCGGCGACCTCGATGCTCTGGCCGATGAGCCGCTCGTCGACCTGTCCGCAGTAATGTGAACGCATAAGGGCCGCGATGTTACGAAGGCGGGCCGCCCCCCGCAACCAGCACCGCCGCGCCCTGCAGGGAGCCTGAGCGCAGCCGCGCGAGCGCCTCGTTCGCCGCCTCGAGCGGGAAGCGCTCGACGGTCGCGCGCAGGCCGAGCTTGGCGGCGAGCGGCAGGAACTGCTCGCCGTCCTCGCGGGTGAGGTTCGCCACCGAGCGCACCTGCCGCTCCCCCCACAGCAGCCGGTACGGGAAGGCCGGGATGTCGCTCATGTGAATTCCGGCGCACACCACCGGCGCGCCCGGCCGCACCGCCGCGAGCGCCGCCGGCACCAGCGCGCCCACCGGCGCGAACAGGATGGCCGCATCGAGCGGCTCGGGCGGGGCCTGATCGGAGCCGCCCGCCCAGACCGCCCCGAGCGCCCGGGCGAACGCCTGGCTCGCCGTATCTCCGGGACGGGTGAACGCGAACACCTCGCGCCCCGCCGCGCGCGCCACCTGCGCCAGCAGGTGCGCCGCGGCGCCGAAGCCATAGAGGCCGAGCCGGGTGCCCTCGCCCGCGGCGCGGTAGGCCCGATAGCCGATGAGCCCGGCGCACAGCAGCGGGGCGAGCTCGGCCGCCGGCACGCCCCGAGGCAGGGCCAGGCAGTAGCGCTCATCGGCGAGCACTTCCTCGGCGTAGCCCCCATCGAGGGTGTAGCCGGTGAAGCGGGCGTTCGGGCAAAGGTTCTCCCGGCCTTCGCGGCAGTCGCGGCACAGCCCGCAGGTCTGCCCGAGCCAGGGCACCCCGACCCGCGCCCCGGGGCGCCAGCGCGTCGCGGCCGCTCCGGTCTCGATCACCGTGCCGACGATCTCATGCCCCGGCGTGACCGGGTAGGGGATGTCCGGCAGCTCTGCATCGAGCAGGTGCAAATCGGTCCGGCAGACCCCGCAGGCCTCGACCGCGATGCGCACCTGATGGGGGCCGGGCGAGGGCAGCGACACGGCCTCGAGTCGCAGCGGCGCACCGCGGGAACGCAGGCGCATCGCTCTCATGGCGGGACTACGCCGGCGGCAGCCGCTGCGGCGCGCTCTCGTGCGGCGGCGGGGTCACGACGCCGCAGGTGATGATCATCTTCATGGCCGCATCGACGCTCATGTCGAGCTCGATCAGCTGCCGGCGCGGCACGATCACCAGCACGCCCGCGGTCGCGTTCAGCGCCGCGGAGATGTACACCGCGGCATGCGGCTCGCCGGTGCGCGCGGAGACCTCCGCAACGTCCTCGGCGGTGAGAAAGCCGAGGCTCCACACACCCGGGCGCGGATACTCGACCATGACCACCTTGCGGAACGCGCTCGACTGCGAGAACACGCTCTCGGCGAAGCTCTTCACCCCGCCGTACACGGCACCCACGATGGGAATGTGGTGCAGCACCTCCTCGCCGTACACCACCAGGCGCCGGCCGATCAGGTTGGTGACCAGCAGGCCGGTGAGGAACAGGACCGCGAGGGCGAGCACCAGTCCGATCGCCGCCTGCACCACAGGACCGAGGGCCTCGAGACGGTAGACGGCCGGCAGCGGCAGCAGCGGCACGATCCGATCGAGCACGCGCAGCAGGAACATCACCACCCAGAGCGTCGCGCCGATCGGCAGCCAGAAGAGCACGCCCGCCAGCAGGATCCGCCGCAGCAGCGAGCTCTTGGTCTTTGGGCCGGCCGGCGCCGGGCGGGCGGTCAGCGGGACGTTCAAGCGCTCACCGCCTGGAACGACCCCGGGCCGCTCGCTTCGGGGTGCTCGGCTTGGCGCGCGCGCGCGTTGCCGCGCGGCCCGGCGGCTTGGCGCGCTTGCGCGCGGGGCTCGCCGCGGTCGCCGCCGGCTGGGCGGGCGCCGGGGCGGGCGTCTCGGTCTTGGCGGGGCTCTTGGCCGCCTCCGCCGGCTTGCTCTCCTCGGTGTCGCGCGCGGCCAGGTTGCGCTTGCCCTCCTTGTCGGACTTGAAGTCGGTCTCGTACCAACCGCTGCCCTTCAGGCGAAACACCGGCGCGGAGATGAGCTTCGCGAGCGTCATGCGGCCGCAGGAGGGGCATTTCTTCAGCGGCGCGTCCGTGATCTTCTGCATCACCTCGAGGTAGTACTGGCAGCTGCGGCACTGGTATTCGTAGAACGGCATGGTCAGAAGGTCTGTGTCGTGGAAGAAGCCGGGTCTCGATTATACTCAAACAGCCCTCACGCCTTGGCGAAGGCGAGCTCACCGTCGTGCACGGTGACCGCCACGCGGTCGCCCGGGGCGAACTGCCCCTTCAGGATGCGCTGCGCGAGCGGATTCTCGATCTGCTGCTGCACGGTGCGCTTCAGCGGCCGGGCGCCGTAGACCGGATCGAAGCCCGCCTCGCCGAGACGGTCGCGCGCGGCGTCATCGAGCGTGAGGTCCATGTTGCGCTCCTGCAGGCGCTTGCGCAGGTAGAGCAGCTGGATATCGACGATGGCGCGGATCTGCGCGGCGCCGAGCGGATGGAACACCACGATGTCGTCGATGCGGTTGATGAACTCGGGGCGGAAGCTCTGCTGCACGATCTCCATCACCGCGCTCTTCATGCGTGCGTAGTTGCCCTCGCCGGCGTACTCCTGGATCACCTGCGAGCCGAGGTTGGAGGTCATGATGATGACGGTGTTGCGAAAGTCCACCGTGCGGCCCTGCCCATCGGTGAGCCGGCCGTCATCAAGTACCTGCAGCAGCACGTTGAACACGTCGGGATGGGCCTTCTCGACCTCATCCAACAGGATCACCGCATAGGGCCGGCGCCGCACCGCCTCGGTGAGATAGCCGCCCTCCTCGTAGCCGACGTATCCGGGCGGCGCGCCGATCAGGCGCGCCACGGAGTGTTTCTCCATGAACTCGGACATGTCGATGCGCACCATCGCCTCCTCGGCGTCGAACAGGAACTCCGCGAGCGCCTTGCAGAGCTCGGTCTTGCCGACGCCGGTGGGCCCGAGGAACAGGAACGATCCGGTGGGCCGGCGCGGATCGGAAAGCCCCGCGCGCGAGCGGCGGATGGCGTCCGAGACGATCCGCAGCGCCTCGTCCTGGCCGACCACGCGCTTCGCGAGCGCCTCCTCCATGCGCAGCAGCTTCTCGCGCTCGCCCTCGAGCATCTTCGAGACGGGAATCCCGGTCCACTTGGAGACCACCTCGGCGATCTCCTCCTCGGTCACGCGGTTGCGCACCAGGCGCGGGGCCTCTCCCTCGCTGGTCTCGGCGGCAGCCAAGCGCTTCTCGAGCTCGGGGATCCGCCCGTACTGCAGCTCGGCCATGCGCGTCAGATCGCCGGCCCGGCGGGCCGTCTCGAGCTCGATGCGCGCGCGGTCGAGCTCCTCGCGGAACGAGGCGGCGCCCTGCAGCGCCGCCTTTTCTGACTTCCAGACCTCCTCCAGGTCGGCGTACTCGCGCTCCAGGCCCGCGAGCGTCTCCTGCAGCGCCGCGAGGCGCTTGCGCGAGGCCTCGTCCTGCTCCTTGCGAAGCGCCTCCTGCTCGATCTTCAGCTGAATGATGCGCCGCTCGAGCCGATCGAGCGACTCGGGCTTGGAGTCGATCTCCATGCGGATGCGCGCGGCGGCCTCGTCGATCAGGTCGATCGCCTTGTCGGGCAGCTGCCGGTCGGTGATATAGCGGTGCGAGAGCGTCGCGGCCGCGACAATCGCAGGATCGGTGATGTCGACGCCGTGGTGCACCTCGTAGCGCTCCTGCAGGCCGCGCAGGATCGCGATGGTGTCCTCCACCGAGGGCTCATCGACCAGCACCTTCTGGAAGCGCCGCTCGAGGGCGGCGTCCTTCTCGATGTACTGGCGATACTCATCGAGCGTGGTCGCCCCGACACAATGCAGCTCGCCGCGGGCGAGCGCGGGCTTGAGCATATTGCCGGCGTCCATGGCCCCTTCGGCCTTGCCGGCCCCGACCATGGTGTGCAGCTCGTCGATGAACAGGATCACCTGGCCTTCCTGCTTGGCCAGATCGTTGAGCACGCCCTTCAGGCGCTCCTCGAACTCGCCGCGGAATTTCGCCCCGGCGATGAGCGCGCCCATGTCGAGCGCGAGAATGCGCTTGCCCTTGAGCCCCTCGGGCACCTCGCCGTTGATGATGCGCTGCGCGAGCCCCTCGACGATGGCGGTCTTGCCGACGCCCGGCTCCCCGATCAGCACCGGATTGTTCTTGGTGCGCCGCTGCAGCACCTGCACGGTGCGGCGAATCTCCTCGTCGCGGCCGATCACCGGGTCGAGCTTGCCCGAGGCGGCCCGCGCGGTGAGATCGACGGTGAACTTCTCGAGCGCCTGGCGGCTCTCCTCGGCGTTGGCATCCTCGACCTTCTCCCCGCCGCGCACCTCGTCGATGGCCTTGGCGAGCGCCCCGCGCACCACGCCGCTCTCCTGGAAGAGCTTCGCGAGCGCGCGGTCCTCGAAGGCCGCGAGCACGAACAGCTCGCTCGCGATGAACTGGTCGCCGCGCTGCTGCGCGAGCTTGTCGGTGACGTTGAAGAGTCGGTTGAGGTCGTTCGAGACGTGCACCTCCCCGGGGGTGCCCTCGACCTTGGGCAGCCGGTCGAGCAGCGCGCCGAGCCCGGCACGCAGCCGGTTGACGTCCGCGCCGGTCTTCACGAGCAGCGGGCGCACCGTGCCGCCCTGGCTGTCGATCAGCGCCAGCAGCACGTGCGCCGGCTCGATGAACGGATGGTCGCGCCCGACGGCGAGCGACTGCGCGTCGGCGAGCGCCTGCTGGAACCGGCTGGTGAGTTTGTCCATTCGCATCGGGAGCACCTGAATCTCGGGGCTCCAGGCGCAATGGGGGCGGACGCAGCGCCGTTCAAGAGCGCCAGATCAGCGCCGCCATGCGTCCGCAGCGCCCATCGCGCCGGAAGGAGAAGAACCTTGCGGAATCCGCGTATGTACACCACTGGCCGCCCGACACCCGAGCCACCCCGAGGGCGGCCAGGCGCTGGCGGGCGAGTGCGTACAGATCGCACTGCCAGCGCCCCCGGGCATTGGCGGTGAAGGCCGCCGCCGCGGCGGGGTCCGGCCCGGTGAAGGCGGCGCGCACCTCGGCGCCGACCTCGTAATGGCGCGGCCCGATCGCCGGCCCCAGCCAGGCGAGCACCTCGCCCGGGGCGACCCCGAGCGCGCGCAGCGCGGATTCCAACACGCCGGCGGCGAGCCCGCGCCAGCCCGCATGGGCCGCGCCGACCGCCGAGCCGTCGCGCGCGGCCAGCAGCACCGGCAGGCAGTCGGCCACCTGGACCACGCAGACCCGGCCCGCCTCGCCTGTCACGGCGGCATCGGCCGCCTCGGTCGGGCCGCCGCCCTCGCCGATCTCGACGACGCGCCGGCCGTGCACCTGCTCGAGCCAGGCGGGCTCGCGCGGCAGCGCCAGGCGCTCGCGCAGCCGCGCGCGGTTGCGCTCGACCGCCTGCGGCTCATCGCCGACGTGCGTGGCGCAATTGAATGAATCGTAGGGCGGCGCGCTCACCCCGCCGGTGCGCAGCGTGAAGGCGGCGCGCACGCCGGGCGGCGCCTCCCAGTCGGGCTCGATCAGCTCAAGCGCGCCGTTCACGCTCGTCCTGCTCCAGCGCCGCGAGCAGGCGCGCCATGTCGGCCGGCAGCGGCGAGTCCCATTCGAGACGCTTGCCGCTGAGCGGATGCTCGAGCGCCAGATGCGCCGCATGCAGCGCTTGGCGGGGGAACGCGCGCAGCGCGGCGGCGAGCGCCGCGCTGCAGCCGGCCGGGATCCGCTTGCGGCCCCCGTAGAGCGGGTCACCCACCACCGGATAGCCAATGTGCGCAAGGTGGACGCGGATCTGATGCGTGCGCCCGGTCTCGAGCTGCACGCGCACCAGCGTGTGGGCGGGGAAACGCCTGACGATGCGGTAGTGCGTGACGGCCTCGCGCCCGTCGCTGCGCACGGCCATGCGCGTACGCTGAGTGCGGTGCCGGCCGATCGGCTCATCGATCCGGCCGCCGCCGGTCATCGCCCCGGTGCACACGGCCAGGTACACCCGCTCGATCGCGCGCTGCGCCAGCGCCTCGACCAGGCGGACATGCGCCTGCGGCGTTCGCGCCACCACGAGCAGCCCGCTGGTGTCCTTGTCCAGGCGGTGCACGAGCCCGGCGCGCGGCACGCGCGCGAGCGCCGGATCGAGCGCGAGCAGCGCGTTCTGCAGCGTATGCCGGGGATTGCCGGCCCCGGGGTGCACCACCAGCCCCGAGGGCTTGTCGATGACGAGGATGCCGCGATCCTGATGCACCACGGTCAGGGACAGCGCCTCAGGCTCGACGCGCGTATCGGCCGGCCAGTGCGCGCGCACGCACACGTGCTCGCCCCCGAGCACTTTGTCCTTGCCGCGCAGCCGGCGGCCGTCGACCTCGACCGCGCCGGCCTCGATCCAGCCCTGCAGCCGCGCGCGCGAGTACTGCGGCAGCGCGCGCGAGAGCGCCTGATCGAGGCGCAGCCCGGCGGCCTCGGGCGCCAGCTCGATGTGGTGGACGCGGAACTCCCCGCCCGGGTCCGGGTCGGAATCCGAAGTCTCCGCGGCGGATTCGCTATACTCTTCGCCCATGCTTCCCAATCTGTCCTCCCGAGGCCGCGCGCGCGGCATGGTCGTGGCCGCGCTGTGCGCGGGCGCGCTCGCCCTTACCGGCTGTACGCATCGCAAACTGATGCTCAACAACCCGGTGTCGATCTACCAGCAGGCCCACAGAGACCTGAGTGACCTCGATTTCAACGCCGCGATCAAGCTCTACCAGCGTCTCACCGCGGTCTTTCCGTTCACGCCGCAGGCGCGTCAGGCGCAGCTCGATCTGATCTACGCATATTACCGCGCGGGCCAGGACGATTCCGCCATCGACGCGGCCAATACGTTCATCCGGCAGAACCCGACGCACCCGCGGGTCGATTACGCCTGGTACATGAAGGGGGTGGTGCACTTCCCCAAGCGGGCGAACCCCATCGAGCGGCTCTTCGGCGCGCACCTGTCCATGCGCCCCCCGATCAACGTGCGCAAGTCCTTCGCGGCCTTCCGGGTCGTGGTGACCCGGTACCCGCACAGCATTTACGCCAAGGATGCCTGGCAGCGCATGATCTATCTGCGCGACCGCCTGGCCGCCTACGACACCTACGTGGCGCGCTACTACTACACGCGCGCCGCCTACGTGGCCGCCGCGCGGCGCTGCCGGCTCGTGCTCGAGAATTACCAGCAAGCGCCCGCGGACCAAAGCGCGCTCGCCGTGATGATCCTCTCGTACGACCGGTTGGGGCTGAAAACGCTGGCCGCGCAGGCGCGCAAGGTCTATGCGGCGAACTTCACCGGCTCGGTGAACGCAGCGGCGGACATCACCACGAGCCACTGGTGGCACTTCTGGTAAGCGCCGCGCGAGCGCGCTGAGCGCAGCGCAGGGTCCCAAGCGCGATCGGGTCGGCGTGCCGCTGCGAGGCGAACGTGTCGCCGGACGACGCTCGGATGATGGTGCTCGGCTCGCTCTGGCCTGCGCGGCAATTCAAGCGCCGTCTTGCGGTGATCGTCTCGCCTGTTCCAGATCCGCACCGCCTGGTGAACTCGCCCGGCGAGCAAACTGAGACGATCGCCAGACGGTGTATCGCACGCCACAGACCGTTTGCCGCGGCGCATCACCGACAGGATGAACGCCGCGGACTTCACGATGGTTCAACCCAGCGGGGCGGGGAGGATCCAGGAGTCAATCCAAGCGCACGTACTGCAGCGATGCCGTCACCGTGCCGGACTCCGATCGTGAGCATCAACACCGCCGCCTGCAGCCGACGCGCCAGCGACGAGGCGGCTGACTGAGCGAGCTCAAACGAGTTCAGCCGGAATGAATTCCGACCGGCCCATGTTGATTGCGGAGCGGCAGACGACCCCAGCTTGTTCGGATAACCGACGGCAGCATGCCTATGCCGGCACCCGGCCAAACGGCAATATGCGGCCCGTCGCACACGCGACCGCGATGGAATCTAGCCGTTGAATTTCGCGGCTTGCGCTCGTTGCAGCACTGCGGAATGAAGTCCCTGGAAATTCACTCTGGCAGTCGGATCATGCATCGTCCCATATTCGCCGGCCGGACAGCGACAGCGGCCTGCTCGCCGAAATCGAGCCAGGCCAGAAGCCCGGCCTGCTTGGATTGGCCGTGATCGAGGGCGAGTTGTCTGCTCTGGCCGGAGGACGACGGATTGACCTGCGCAGCGCGCAGGAGTTGAGCCGCCGCTTCCGCGACGAGGTTGTCCGCTCGGCAGAAGTACAGTATGCAGCCTGATGGTCTGACACGAATTCGCCACATGGTTGAAGCCGCGGACAGTACTCAGCGCTTCGTTGCGGGCAAGAATCGAGTGGATCTCGATCGTGAAGCGATGCTGCTTTTCGTTCTCGTTCGTGCCATTGAGATCATTGGGGAAGCGGCCGCCAAGATCACTGCCGAGCAGCGCAACGCCTCCTCGACGGTGCCGGGGGCCGCAATCGTCGCAATGCGCAATCGGCTCATTCACGCCTATTTTGATATCGATCGGGATATCGTGCGGCGGACGGTCATGGAGGAGATTCCGGCGCTGTGAGCCCAACTGCCACAGCTCCTGCCCCCCGGCTTCCGCGCCCTGAGGTCGCAGGGGTGCTGGCCATCGCGCTCGTCTTTCCGTCAAGTCGGCAGCGGGCAGCGTCGCATGCGATCCAGCATCATTGCTGAGGAATTGCGCCGTAGTGCGGCGCACGGCATGTTCCGCTCCATCGTGCCCCTAGATGCGTGTGAATACGGGACTTGTCGACTGATGTCGCGTGAGGTCGCTCATCGTTTCGGCTCCAGGACAATGACCTCGCGCAAGCGCGCAGAGTGCTAATGTCCGAAAGGGAGCGTCGGGTCGTGATGCAGACCGCGCGCGCTACCGTCGGGAGCTCCTCGGGGAGGCCGGCCGGCGCTCACGAGACTGCGCGTAGGCACGGCGCCGTTGTTCCGCTGCTTCCTGAAGCTGCGGCCAGCGCCGTGTACGAAACTCATCGCCTGCAACGCGATCGATTGGCACAACGCCGAGTAGATCTAGTTTGTAGTCGTGAAGGACGCCTGCGAGGTCAGCCTCCTGTGCCATGTGCGCCACGCGCTCGACAGCATCAAAAAACCGGCGCGGCGATTCTTGACGCAGGGCCTCCTCCAGATGACAGCGCGCGATCTCGAGGGCCAGATGAGCTTGAGCAGCGCCCTGCGAGGTTCGTTTGGCGGGCAGCCGGGCCAGATTTTGCAGTCGGCTTTCGAGAACGTCGAGTGGGTGCAAGACCCAAAGCCGTGTTCCGTCCGCGAGGGTCAGGACGACCGCTCGCCGCCTGACACCCTCGGTCGCGAGGCCGATGATGCCGCCCAGAAAATCGATCTGTTTGATCCCCTGCCCGCCGACGGTCTTGGAGAGTTTTGCCGTTTGTGAACTGGCATCATCGGGAGCCGGTTGCCAGTATTTCCAACCCAATGCTCGCAGATTCTGCCAAAGGTCGCGTGCCACTTGCGCCGTGCCGATGAAATCGGCATCGCTCGTTACGCTCGCCGCGAGAACGCCGAGTGGTGTGACTTGGTAATGCTGCGCCCAGAAGGCAAGAGCCTGTCCGCCGACGAGTAATGCCCGCCCGGCGCAGCCGTGAAGGATTTGATCGATCTCCTCATCCCCGAGGGCAAGCTCAGGCAGCGGCGTGATCATCGAGCAGCGAGGCCTCTGGCCACTGGATGCGAGAGCCCGCTAGGCGCTTCGGCCGCAGCAATAGCATCGATTCGGGCGGGACGTTGCCCTGAGCCACGCGCTGTTGATCACGTTCCTGTGCATTGCGCTTCATCTCCCACAGCCGCTCGCCGGATGCGACGCGAACGCCTGGGTTGCGCACCGCGAACGGCAGGCCGCCGCTGCGCACAACTTGCCGCAGAAACAACCGAATGGCATCACTCAGCTCCAAGTCATTGGCCTTCAGAACGGCCACTGCCTCGGCCTTGAGCTCCACATCGATTCTGGCGCGGACGACGGCTTTTTTCATGATGCCTCATTGTAGCTACATAATCGGCGACCAGCAAGGCTATATGTCGTTGAAATTCAGTTGATTTATGATTTAATGCCATGCGATGACGGGCCTGCGCTCGTCTCGCCGGACACCTCAAAACGGAATCCCAGTGCGCGACCGAGGCCCAACCGGCCCCGGATCCGACGCCCCGCGGTTACCGTCGATAGCCGTTGGTGATCGGATAGCGCCAGTCGCGCCCGAATGCCCGGCGGCTGATGCGCACCCCGGGCGGGGCCTGCCGGCGCTTGTACTCGTTGCGCTTGACCATGTCGAGCACCCGGCCGACGGTCACCCGGTCGTAGCCGCGCGCAGCAATCTCATCGACCGAGAGGTCCTCCTCGACGAAGGCCGCGAGGATCGGATCCAGTACGTCGTAGGGCGGCAGCGCGTCGGTGTCTTTCTGCTCGAAGCGCAGCTCCGCCGAGGGCGGCCGCTCGATCACCCGCTGCGGAATCACCGGGCGGATGCCGTTGCGGTAGGCGGCGAGGCGATACACCAGCAGCTTGCTGCAGTCCTTGATGGGCGCGAATCCGCCCGCCATGTCGCCGTAGAGCGTGGCATAGCCGACGGCCATCTCGCTCTTGTTCCCGGTGGTGAGCAGCATCCGGCCGGTCTTGTTCGAGAGGCCCATCAGCAGCATCATCCGGCAGCGCGACTGGATGTTCTCCTCGGTGGTATCCGGCGGCAGCCCCGCGAACTGCCCGGCCAGGCTCGAGAGCGTCGCCTCGAACATCCCCTCGATCGAGAGCACGCTGTACTTGACGCCGAGCAGCTTCGCCTCTTCGGCCGCATCGGTGAGACTGATCTGCGCGGTGTAGCGCGAGGGCATCATCACCGCCTGGACCCGATCGGCGCCGAGCGCATCGACCGCGATCGCCAGAGTCAGCGCCGAATCGATGCCGCCTGAAAGACCCATCACCACGCCCGGAAAGCCGTGCTTGTTGACGTAGTCGCGCACACCGAGCACGAGCGCGCTGTAGACGCTCGCCTCCTCGGTCAGCTCGGGCGCGACGAGTCCGGGACGCGGCACGACCTTGCCCGCCTCGCGGATGAATTCCGCGCAGTACAGCCCCTCCTCGAAGGGGGGTGCGCGCATGACCACGGTTCCTTTGGCATCCATGACGAACGAGTTGCCGTCGAACACCAGCTCGTCCTGACCGCCGAGGGTGTTCACATACGCCATCGGCAGCTCGACATCGGTGATGCGCGCGCGGGCGATCTCTTCGCGCTCGCGCTGCTTGAAGCGCTCGTACGGCGAGGCGTTGATCACGACGAGCAGTTCCGCCCCGGCGAGCTTTGCGCGGCGCGCGGGCTCGCGCACCCAGATGTCCTCGCAGATCAGCACCCCGACGCGAAAGCCCTTGAGGGTGAGCACCGTCGGCTCGTTGCCCGGGTGAAAGTAGCGCTTCTCGTCGAACACCTTGTAGTTCGGCAGCTCCGCCTTACGGTGCACCGCCGCGATGCGCCCATCGGAGATGACCGCGGCCGCATTGGCGATGCCGGTCTCGCCATATTCCGGAAAGCCGACGATCAGGTCACCGGCGGGAACCTCGCGGCACAGCTGCCCCAGCGCCCGATCGATCTGGGTGTGAAAGCCGCGATGAAAGAGGAGGTCCTCCGGCGGGTAGCCGGAGAGCGCCAGTTCCGGGAAGAGCGTCAGGTCCGCCCGGTGATCATCCTGGGCGGCCCGGGCGGCGCGAACGATCTGCGTCAGATTGCCCTGGACATCGCCGACCAGCAGGTCGAGCTGGGCCAGCGCGATACGCAGAGACTCGCCCGCGGCGCCCCTCCCGTCATGCTTCACGGCGATGCCCGGTTGACGGATCCGACGCCCCGGAGGGGAAACG
>JAKCEJ010000042.1 GCA_021838065.1 Pseudomonadota bacterium | reverse complement strand
GCCGCGCGAGCGCTTCCAGGTGAGCGTGAAATTCGGCGCGCAGCGCGATCCGACAGGTCGCTGGATCGGCTTCGACGGCCGGCCTGCGGCGGTGAAGACCGCTCTCGCGTACTCGCTGCAGCGGCTGCGTCTCGACTACATCGACATCTACCGCCCCGCGCGGCTCGATCCGCAGGTGCCCATCGAGGAGACCGTCGGTGCGGCGGCCGAGATGGTGACGGCCGGATACGTCCGTCACATCGGCTTGTCCGAGGTGGGCGCGGCCACCCTCCGCCGGGCGGCCGCCGTGCACCCCCTCTGCGACCTGCAGATCGAGTACTCGCTGATTTCCCGCGGCATCGAGACCGATATCCTGCCTGCGGTGCGCGACCTCGGCATCGCCGTCACCGCCTATGGAGTGCTCTCGCGCGGACTGATCAGCGGGCACTGGAGCCGCAAGCCACCCGCGCCGAGCGACTGGCGCGCGCACGGCCCGCGCTTCAGCGGCGAGAACCTCGAGCGCAATCTCGCCCTCGTGCAGGCACTGCGCACGCTGTCCCATGAGCGTCAGGTCAGCGTCGCGCAGCTCGCCATCGCCTGGGTGCGCGCGCAGGGCGTCGACATCATTCCGCTGATCGGCGCCCGGCGCCGCGAGCAGCTGGCCGAGGCGCTGGGCGCGCTGCCGGTTCGGCTCACGCCCGCGGACCTCGCCGCCATCGAGCGAGCCGTACCCAAGGGCGCGGCGGCCGGCGAGCGCTACGCGCCGGCGCAGATGGCGCATCTGGACAGCGAGCGCCACTGAGCGGCGCGCGGCGCCGCTTTCCATACCTCGTCCCGCGAGGTATAGTCGGCGCATGGGCGAGCGCGATCCGACACTCATGGCCGGCGTCCCGGAGCTGGTGGTCCTGCGCCTGCTGGCCGAGCGCGAGATGTACGGCTACGAGATCGCCCGCACCTTGAAGGTGGTTAGCCGGGAGACGCTTAGCCTCGGCGAGGGCGTGCTGTATCCGGCACTGCATGCGATGGAGGCGCGAGGACTGCTGCGCCCGCATCCGCGGCAGGTCGAGGGCCGCACACGCATCTACTATCAGCTGACCGCGCGCGGCCGCAGGCGCCTTGAGCGCCTGACGGCGAACTGGCAGCGCATGAGCGCGGGCGTCGCGCGGATCCTGGGCACGAGCGGCCATGAGTGAGCCGCGTTTTGTCCAACTGAGCCGCGCGCTGCGGCGCCATGGCGTCGCAGCCCGGCACGCGCGGCGGGCCGCGCTGGAAATGTCCGGCCATTACCATCAGCTGCGCTTGCAGGCGCTTGCGCGCGGCGAGCCGCCGGATCAGGCGGCTCGCGCGGCGCATGAGGCGATGGGCGCCGACGCCGTGCTCATCGAGCGCTACGCCGGCCGTCGGGAGCTGCGCGGCTGGCTGTACCGCTGGCCCGCCGTGTACGCTGTTGCGCCGCTCGCAAGCTTCGCGCTGCTGTGCGTGGCGATCATGGCGCTGCTGGTCCTGGTGCTCAACGGTCTGCAGCTCGTAGTGCACCAACTCGCGGTGCCGGCGGCGGTGGCCACGGCCGTCAATTCCGTGTTCGTCGTGGCCTTGCAGTGGGTGCTGCCCGTCCTGGTCGGTGCCGGGTTCGCGCTGCTCGCGAGCCGCCGCGCGGTCGCGCTGCGCTGGCTCATCGCGAGCGTGCTGCTCGTGTGCCTCACGGCACGGCTGATGAACTCGGGACTGATGCTGCCCATTCCCGGACAGCGCGGCAGCGCCACCCTGGGGATCGGAATCCGGCTCCGGATGCTTCCGCTCCAATTGACCGGTACGCTCATCACGGCGGCGCTGGCGCTCGCGCCATACTTCATCGTGAGACATCGCTCGGGCCGGCGCCGGTCGCTTCCCAGCTGAGTGCGTTGCCGTGGGCGCTGGGCGCGGGCGGATCACGGCGCGGCGGGTCTTCACAGCGGCGCTGGTGTTGGCGGTGCATGCCCTGCTGCTGCGTCAGCTGTTGACGTCCCCCCGCGCCCCAGCCCAGCCGCCTTACAACCGTCTACAGCGTTGCAGTGACGCTTTACCTCCCAATATCTGCGCCATCGGCACAAGCGCACCTGCGCCGCCGTCCACGGCGTGTCACCCCTATCGCACGCTCCGGCGCTGATGCGGCCTCGCGGCCCGGTCCGCTTCGACCCGCGCCGCCCGGGCCGATGCGCCGCGGCAGACCTGCACGCACCCGGATCGAGTGGATGAGCGCTCTGCGGCGCGAAGCGCAGGCGCTCACGGCGCCCCGCGCACCGGCGAGCGTACGCTTCGGGTTTCCGCATTCGAGCGCATTCGCATCCGCACCGCCTCGGCATCACTGGGACGGCTGGGATGACGCCGCCACGCACCGCATCGAGATGCTTCCGACGGGCGGAACGCTCATCGCGCTCAACGACCGCTGCTCGCTCGTGATCGCCCCGATCGTCATTGTCGGCTGCTGGCTCGGCAAGATTCCCGTCGCGGGCGATCTGTTCAAGCACATGCGCGTCCGACCGCCGGGGCGCCTGCCGTAGCCTCGGCGCACACGCTCCCGCGCCGCTCACCCGGCGCTTGCTGCATCCAGCAGATAAAGCGCGGCCTAGGAGCGCCACGGCTTCCAATCCTGCACGCGCGACTGCCATCCCGCCGCGGCCCGCAGCGGTCCCCGGGCCGCGACGGCAACGCCCCATCCGTTTGTTGGAAACGCATCCGGATCGTCGAGCGCGCGCATCGCGATGTACTGCAATGTCGAGTCCTCGGGCTGAGCGACCGTACGCAACCGTCTCAGGAGCTGATCGCGCCAGGTGGCGTCATCGAGCGCCCATAACACCCGCGAGGCTGCCTGGACCGCCTGCGCCGCGGGCCGCGGCAGGTCATCGAGGTCCGCCGCCGCCAGCGCCTGCGCGCGCGGAAACGTGCGGCTCAGATCCTGCGCGGCGCTGAACGTCACCGGCGCACCGTACCGCTCGGCGATGAGCCCGAGCAGCTCGCGCGTGCGGCTCGGGGGGCAGCGCTCCTCGAGCAGCGCCTGGATGACGACCTCGCAGGCGTCCCACGCGCCCGGCAGACGCCGTCCGGGATGCGCGCGCAGCAGCGGCGCGAGCAGCGGATCGGCGCCGAGGTGGCGCTCGATCAGTTCCGGATCGGCCGCCAGGTCGAACATGGCGCGCGTCTGAGTGACCACCTGCAGAAGGCATTCCGGGCGCGGCAGCTGGATTCGCACCCGCAGCATGTCGACGCCCGGCTCCGGCGTCACCTCGAGCAGCCCCTGGCAGCCCTGCGCCAGTATCGTGCGCCGGTATACGCCGCCGCGCGCCGACTCCACGCCCGGGATGGCGCGTGAGGCGAGGAACCGCAGCAGCGCATCCCAGTCATAGGGCGGCCGGTACGCCAGACGCAACACGTATTCGCCCTCCGACAGGCTCGGCGGGCGGCCCAGCCGGCGCACCTCGGAGGGCGGCCGTCCGTAGTACTGCCGGAACACGTCGTTGAAGCGGCGAATGCTGCCGAAGCCCGCGGCCATGGCGATCTGCGCGATGGTGAGATTCGTGTCGCTGAGCAGCTGTTTGGCGAACAGCACCCGCCGGGTGCGCGCGATGGTGGTGGGCGAGGCGCCGAGGTGGCGCAGAAAGAGCCGTGAGAGGTGCCGCGAGGTGACGCCGAGCCGCTCGGCGAACGTCTCGATGTTGTTCTCATCGAGCGCGCCTTCGGCGATCAGGCGCAGGCCGCGGCTGACCGTGGTGGAGGTGCCGTTCCATGCCGGCCGGCCACGCAGGCGCTCGTGGCGTTCAAGGCGGTGCCGATGGGGGTCAGCGCGGACCGGTAGCCGGATGAGGCGGCTTCGTCAGCCAGAACAGACCCGTCTGGAGCATGAAGGAGCCGTCGGGCTCGATCGCGAGCGCCTCGCGGACTTCGCGCGGGGCGCTCGCCTGCAGTGAGCGGATCGCTGCCACGTGCCTCTGCGGTGTGCTCATGCGCGCGACCCAGGAGGCGAACTCGATCCGCAGGGGCCATTGGCGGGACTGCCCCTCGAGCAGACCGGCCGCGCCCAGCAGCTCGCGCCACTCGCGCACCGACCGGTTGCGCACGTGCGAGACGTCCCGAAGCAGTTCGATCGCCTGCAGGTGCGTGTCCACAAGCGCGCTGTCCGGAGCGATGACATCAATGATGAGGGCGTGGCCGCCTGGCGTCAGCACACGGGCCATCTCACGGAGTGCGTCCTCGAGTCGGCCCCAGTGGTGCGCGCTGTAGCGCGTGCACGCGAGAGAGAAGGTTCCGTCCGGATACGGCAGGGATTGCGCGCTGCCGGTCTGCACCTCGATCCCCCTCAAACCCCGCTCGTGCGCGCCGCGCGCAACTGCCGCCAGCATGTTCGGGGAGGGGTCGAGCGCCACCAGGTGCTCGACGTGCGGCGCGAGCGCGAAGGACAAGTGTCCGGCGCCGCAGCCGAGGTCGAGCCCATGCGCGGGGCGCGCCGCTGTGCTCGAGACGAGTGTGCGTGCGTACTCGAGATCCGGACCCGCTGCGTGAACCGCGCTGTGGCGGTAGGCTTCGGCGCGTGGATTGAATTGTCTCTGGACAGTTTGCTCGTGAGTGCTCATGGCTCGGACCGGCAGCGTGCAGACCGCGGGACGGTAGGACCTCGGGGGTCGCAACGCAAGCGGGGCGGCGGCCATGCCGTGCCGGGGGGGCGAGTTGCCAGTATGCCCCTGACGTGCCAGCCTCGCCGCTGCGACCCTCGCCCCGGAGAAGCTGTGATGCCGAGCGCGTCCCCCGCGACCGACCTTCCTACCCGGCCGCTCGGCCGAACCGGCATGGCCATTACCCGGGTGGGCTTCGGCGCCTGGGCGGCCGGCGGCACTGAATGGGGCGCTGTGGATGACGAGGCCTCGATTCGCGCGATACGCCACGCCGTCGACCGGGGCGTCAACTGGATCGATACCGCGCCGATTTACGGCTTCGGGCACTCCGAGGAGGTGGTGCGCCGGGCGCTGCGGGACATGAGCGCGGCCGAGCGGCCCTTGGTCTTCACCAAGTGCGGCCTGGCATGGGACGAGGGCAATCCGCAGGCGCTGCCGCGCCGGACCGGCACGGCCGAGAGCCTGCGCCGCGAGCTCGATGCGTCGCTGCGCCGGCTGGGGGTCGAGCGCATCGATCTGTACCAGATGCACCGGCCCGCCGACGACACGCCGCTCGAGGAGTACTGGCAGACGCTGCTCGAATTCAAGCGGGCGGGCAAGATCCGCGCCGTGGCGCTGTCGAATCATACGGTGGAGCAGCTTGAGCGGGCCGAGCGGATCGGGCACGTCGATTCACTGCAGCCCCCGTTCTCCGCCATCCGCCGCCAAGCAGCCGCCGAGATCCAGTGGTGCCGCGCGCACGGCGCCGGCGTCATCGTCTACAGTCCGATGCAGGCCGGCCTGCTGACCGGGGCCTTCACCGCCGAACGGGCGAAATCCCTGCCGGCCGACGACTGGCGCAGCCGCAACGCACAGTTCAGCGGCGAGGCGCTGCCGCGCAACCTGGCGCTGGCCGAGGCCCTCAGGCCGATCGCGGCACGGCACGGCTCAACCGCCGCTGCGGTCGCCGTGGCCTGGACTCTGGCCTGGTCCGGCGTGACGGGAGCGATCGTCGGGGCGCGCCAGCCCGCGCAGGTCGACGGGTGGATCGGGGCGGCGACACTGGCGCTCACCGAGGAGGACCTGGAGGACATCGCCGCGGCCATCGAGCGCACGGGCGCCGGCAGCGGGCCGTCGCGGCCGTCGCACTGAGAGTCCGCCGACCCTTCGAGGGAGCCCCGGGAGGGAGCGCCGGTGTAATCTGGCGCCGCGCCGCTGATGTGCGGCGCCGTGAGGGGGCTGTCATGAAATGCATCCGATTCCACGAGCACGGCGGACCCGAGGTGCTTCGCGTGGAGGACCTCGACATCGGCAAACCGGGCGCCGGTGAAGCGCAGATCCGCCACACGGCGATCGGCCTCAACTACATCGACGTGTACGACCGAACGGGGCTGTATCCGGGCGAACTGCCCGGCGTACCCGGACGCGAGGCCGCCGGGGTCGTCACTGCGCTCGGGCGCAACGTGCGCGGGTTCCGCGTGGGGGACCGGGTGGCTTACGCGCACTCCGTTCCGGGCGCCTACTGCGAGGTGCGCAACGTTCCGGTCGCACGCCTGGTGAAGATTCCCAAGGGCGTCGCAGACGAGCAGGCCGCGGCCCTGATGTTGAAAGGGCTCACCGCTCAGTTCCTGCTGCGCCGCACCCACCGCGTGCGCCGCGGCGACACCATTGTGGTCCATGCGGCCGCCGGCGGCGTCGGCTCCCTGCTGACGCAGTGGGCGAAGTCGCTCGGCGCCCGAGTCATCGGCGTCGTCGGCAGCGAGGCGAAGGCCGAACTTGCGCGTAAGCACGGCTGCCGGCAGGTGTTGCTCTCGGGGCGCGGGCCGCTGGCACCGGAAGTTCGTCGTCTCACCCGCGGCGAGGGGGTCGCCGTGGTGTATGACTCGGTCGGGCGCGATACCTTCATGGACTCGCTCGACTGTCTGCGGCCGCTGGGTCTGATGGTCTCCTACGGCAATGCCTCGGGACCACCGCCGGCAGTCAATCCGCTCGAACTCAGCCGGCGCGGCTCGTTATTTCTGACACGCCCCACGCTCTTCAACTATATCGGCCGCCGAGAAGAACTCGACGCCGCGGCGCGCGAGCTGTTTGCCGCGGTGAAACAGGGCGTGCTGCGCGTGGGAATCGGCCAGCGCTATGCGCTGGCCGATGCCGCCCGGGCACACCGGGATCTCGAGGCGCGCCGCACGACTGGCTCGACGGTGCTGATTCCTGAGTCTGCGCGCGGGGCATCGACTCCGGTTTGGCACGCGAGATAGACCGATGCTGTGAGGGTGCTGCCCGCATGGCGGGGTCTCGCGCGTGCTCACAGGAGCGCTCCCGGGCAGCTTGCGGCAGGAGTCTGCCTTTTGCATCCAGGGGGCGTTGACTGCCATGCATGACGGATGCTGAACGGAAAACGCTGATCGCCGCGGCCGGTCAGGAGCTCGCGGAGGCGCTGCCGCAGGCCTGGGCCATTGATGCCTATGGCAGTTTTGCGCGCGGCGAAGCATGGCCGAACAGCGACCTGGATCTTGCGGTGCTGATGCCACCCGGGGAGCGGTTACCCGATCGAGTGGAGCTGCTGGCGCGGCTCGGTTGCGATGTCGCCCTGGCTGATTTGCGCCAGGGGGGGCTCGATCTGGCGATGGAAGTACTGAACGACGGACGAGCGCTACTGGTGCGCCGGCGCGATGAGACTTTGGAATGGGAAGGGAGGCAGTTGACCGACTATGAGGATTTTCAGCCCCGCCGGGCAGGGATCATAGATGCCTTTCTGCACGATCCATTGAGGACTCCCGATGAGCGTGGCCGCAACGAAGATCGCCGCCGTTGCTCGCAGCGTGGCGCGGGGTTCAAAGACGATTCTACCCGCCAGGATGCGGCGATCCTCAACGTGATGCGTGCCTGTGAGTCGGCAGTTGAGCTGGCGAATATCCTGACACGCGCGCAAGCTCGGAGTGCCCAAGGGCATGAAGGGCCGCTTTGCACTCTTGTCCGGCGCGGGCCTGATTACCGCTGAGCTGAGTGCGCGGCTGCAGAGAATGATCGGCTTCCGCAATATTGCGGTGCATCACTACCAGGAACTCGACCTCGACATCATTGAGTCAGAGATCCGCTCGGGCCTGGATGATGTTCTGACTTTCGCCGAGACCGTCCGCCCGCATCTGCCCGCGCGAGCTTGATGCGGATCGATCAGGCGGTGCTCACCGCCGCCAGCTCGAGCGTACGGGCGTCTTCGCGTCCGCCGAAGTATTTTTCAATCGCCGCGCGAAACACTGCGCCGTAGGCTGGAGTGTTTGCGCGCACCGCCGCGTGCGCAAACAGCGTCATGCACGAGTGGAACTTGAGGTTGTCCGGGTAGGCGAGGATGGCCTCGATCGGCCGAGCCTGCACCGCGGTGACCAATGCGGCGCACTCCGCGAGGCGCGCGCCCAGGATGGGGTGATGCAGATACTCGACCGCCTCCTCGAGTGAGGCGATGGCGTAGCGCTGCGCCATCGGGCTTGAGCCGAGGCCGTGGATCTGCGGGAACACGAACCACATCCAGTGGGTCACTTTGCGCCCGGCGGCGAGCTCGCAGCGGACCTGCTCGATCAGCGGATCTTGGGCGCGCACGAACCGCTCGAGCGGGTCCTCCCGGTGCGGCGCCCCGCGCATCATGCGCTCTGCGGACTCACATGCGGGCGGCCACCGCCGGCCAGTGGCGCCGGGCGAAGCGCGCCTCCAGCCAGCTGCGGACGCGGCGCGCATCGGCGGTGCGCGTGTATTTCCCCCAGGAATGCATCAGCACCATGATGACGTCGTGGTGATCGATATAGGTGTCGAGCACCAGGCACTGGCCGGCCCAGTGCGTAAACCCGGTCTTCTGCACCACGATGTGCCACCAATGGTCCCGCACCAGAGGATCGGTCGGGTAGTACGGCAGGCGCCACCGCCCGTCACGGATGGTGTACCCGGGGCTGGTCGAGTAGCGGCGGATGACCGGGTTGTGCGCCGCAGCCAGGACCAGCTTCGCGAGATCCCCGGGCGTCGAGACGTCGTCGGGCGACAACCCTGTCGGTTCGACGAAGTGGGTGTGCCTCATGCCGAGCGCGCGCGCCTTGGCGTTCATGGCGCGGACGCACTCGCGCAGCCCGCCCGGGTAGTTGCGGCACAGCGTGCGCGCGGCCCGGTTCTCCGAGGACATCAGCGCCAGGTGGAACAGTTGCGCGCGAGTGAGCGCGATGCCGATCGGCAGATGCGAATAGGGCGTCCAGTCCGCCCGCGTGATCCGCAGCCGCTGATTGAGCGGTTGGCGCGCCTCGGCGACCACCAGGGTGGTCATCAGCTTGGTGATCGACGCGATGGGAGTGACGCCTGCCGGCCGTTTGGCGTAGAGCACCCGCGCGACAGTCGCGTCGTACACAAACGCCTCGCGCGAGCGCACGTAGGGATGGCCCGCGAGCCGCCGGCGATGGATCGCGTACCGACGGTGCACGTAGTGCCGACGGACGGCATGGGCGGGAGCGCTGGTACCGAGACCGGCGGTGAGAAAGCTGATCAAGACCAGGGCGAGCAGTCCCGAGCCGCGTGTGCTCATCGGTTGTTCTCGGTCATGTTGTGAATCGCGAGCGCTCCAGCGTGACGCCGATCCCCACCCTTACCGGGGTCCGCATGGGTGATACCCCCGGGGTCCTGTTGCGCGCGGCATCATGCCATGGCGGCGGCCGGCAGGGCAGAGGCCCGCATACAAAAATGTGCGCGAACCGGCGGGCGCGGCCGCGCCCGCCGGCCCGATGGACGCTCCAGGACTAGCGATGGGCCAATCGGGCGAGCGCGATCGCTGCGCCGATCAGCACGGCGAGCAGGACCCAGGCCCATGGATTGGCGAAATTGAACGTGTGGCCGACCCCGAACCGCTTCGGTACCAGCAGCCCGCGCCGGCGCCGGTTGAAGTAGAGGGGTCCGTACCAGCGGCCTCCGTCATCCTCCTGCGGCCGGCCCGCGCCGGCCTCTGCCGTATGCTGGCTGCGATACATGAGCACGCCGGAGCGCACCAGGGCGACGGCTCCCGTGATTAACGTGGCGGCGAAGAGCGCCATCCACACTCTGAAGGCGCCGAGCGGCAGCGGCAGGAGGCTGAACGCGGGCGTAAAGGCCAGGAACCAGGCCGACGCGACGATGAGCAGCGCGGTCTGCCAGCGGAACCGCCGTTCCGCAGCCACCGAGCCGCGCGCGGCCTGCGGCGGCTGCTGAAGCATCAGCCATGCCAGGGCGATGAACACCAGGCACAGCCCACCCATCGTGCCGATCACCGACAACACCACCGAGGGGGTCCGCCGCACCCAGAAGTCGGGTAGGCCGGTGAGATTCCAGTGGATGGGAATCAGCGCAGGCAGCTGCGCCCAGCGCAACGCCACCCAGGCGCCGAGTCCCGCCAGCCAGATCAGCGGGATCAGGGCGGTCAGCCAGCCCCCGGGCAGGCGCAGCGCGCGTGGGCGGTTCGGAGTGGGTTCGAGTCCGGACATCGGGCACGCATTCCGGTATCAGGGCGTCATGGGCGCGGATGATACCCCATCGTACGGCGCGCACGCAGAGGCGCGGGCAGTGCGACCCCGCCGGTCCTTGCCCCTGGCCGGCGCACGGCGAGTTGCATGCCAGTGTCGAGCTGGCCACCCTGACAATGGTCAATGCGCCGCGATCCGCGCGGGGAATCTAAAGAGCGTCGGACCAACGCCGCAACGCGGCGCGCAGGGGCTCGTAGAAGGTGATCCCCACCCCCAGCGCGACCCCGCCCCAGGCGATCGCCATCGGCGCGTACACGCCCAGATGCGCGCGCAGCCATGGCATGGCGATCACGGCCGTGATGCCAGCCGCAAACGCCGCGCCGAGCAGTGAGACGAAAGTGTCGCGGCGGATCCGAACGTATTCCACCTCCAGCGTCTCGAGCTGCTCGCGCCGCTCCCTCTCGAGCCGCGCACGCAGTGTGGCCAAATCGGATTCGGCACTACGGGACAACGCCGCATTCAGACGGGCGCGCAGGTTATGCGGGACTTGCGGCGCGCGCAGTGCACGTTCCAACGCGTCGTCGAGGCAACGATCGAACTCGGCTGGTTTGGGGTCGGTCACGAGGCATCCTCCCGCCAGTAAGCCGGATCATCGAGGCCCCTGCGCTTCAACAGTTCACTGAGGGCTGCGCGACCCCGAAACAACGTGGTCTTCACCGTGCCCTCCGGGCAGCCGAGCATGCACGCCACCTCACTCACCGAGCGCTCCTCGTAATAATAGAGGAGCAGCACACGGCGCAACCGCTCCGGCAGCTGCTCTACCAGGTTGCGCAGTTGCTGCTCGCGTTCGTCCCACGGTTGCCTCTCTGCGGACCCCGACGCCTGGACGGTCTGCGGCGCCCCGTCGAGCTCATCCAGCGAGTCGAGCGTCCGGCGCCGCTGCAGCGCCGTCAGGTAGCGGTTGCGGGTGATGGCATAGATCCAGCTCGACAGCGCAGCCCGTCCGTCGTAGCGCGCGAGCGCCTTCCAGATGCGCACCAGGCTTTCCTGGGCGGCATCCTCGGCCTCGCTCCGGTCGCGCAGCAGCGCGCAGCACAGCCGGTAGACCTTGCCCTCGTATCGCGCGAGCAGCGTCTCGAAGGCGCGCTCCCGCGCACCCGCGTGCAGCAGCGCCACGATGGCGCGATCCTGGCACGTGTCCTCGCTCGCCGGCGCATGCACGCATCACCCCCTGAGCGCCTCGGAGCGGCCCGCGCGGGCAGTCCAACCGCATACATTGATACCCGGGCGGTGCGGATCCGGTTTCATTCGTTTCGCTTTTTTTGAAACCCGCGGGCAGCTTGCCGGGTATCAAGCGCGCACGGCAACAATTTTTCAGGAGAACCCATCCATGTCCATTCCAGGCCTGGGCCATCTCGGTGCAGGGGCGCTGGCCATGCTCATTCCCATCGTCGCCATCATCGGCGCCTTTGCCACGGGGATGTTCGCCCTCTATCACAAAGCGCAAAGACAGCGCGAAATGCTCAAGCTCTATCACGCCGAGCGCATGGCGGCGATCGAGAAGGGGATCGAGCTGCCGCCCCTGCAGACCGAGCTCGTCAACGATCATTCCTACGGCTGCTGCGGCAAATACGACCCGGCCCGGCACCGTTACCGGGGGGTCATGACGCTCCTGGTGGGCGTGGCGATCACGCTGGCGATGTGGAAGACGGGCGGGGGCGACCGCTTCTGGTGGGGCCTGATCATCGTCGCGGTAGGCCTGGGGCAGCTGGTAATCGGACTGCTGGAGCGCAGGGATCGGGCCTTGAATCCTCCCGGCGCGCCGCCGCAGGCGGGCGGGACTGGAAATTCCACGTTCCCGGGGCGCAGCTGAGTCCGGTGGCGGCGATTGCGCTCGCGCAATCGCCGTCCCGCCCGGCGCAGCGGCGCTACGGGCCCGAGCGCGGCGAGACCCGGCTGGTCAGGCTGCGGGCCAGCACCAGCAGGATCACGACGATGCACAGGCCGATGAGCTTCTCGGGCGCGGCGAGCGATTTGGCGTACAACATCACCAGCAGCTCGCGCAGCGCAAACACGATGGTTACGTCGAGCAGCTGGGTCAGGCGCACATGATGCGTCCTGACGTAGCCGGTGAACGTGTCGAACAGCTCGACGAGGACGAACACATCGAGCACGGTGACGATCAGGTCGCGGAAATCACCCGCGTCGACGGTGCTCGATCTCAGGTCCGGAATCAGGCGCCAGACATTCACCAGCACATCGAAGAACGCGAACCCCATCACGACGATCGTGACCAGTACGAGGCCGATGATGACGACGTCGATGGCCCGATCGTAGATGCGCAGAATCAGGTCTCTCATGGGGTGCGGGCTGCTCATCGGGTGTTGTCTGTTTGATTGAGCGGCCTTAATCTAGCATCAATCCGCGCGGCGCTTCAGCTGCGGTGTTCCGCACCCTCGGGCCGCCGCGCGCGCCTCGGGGCGGTCGCGGGCTTGCCCGGCGGCGGCCGTTCGGCCTGCTGCGCCGGGCTGCGCCCGGCATGACGATGGGTCCGGAGCCGGAAGCTGTTCAAAGACACAGTGGCGATGGCCCCCACCGTGCGGGATGCATGGCGGGGCGCCGATGCGGGGGGCGCCTCCCGCC
>JAKCEJ010000335.1 GCA_021838065.1 Pseudomonadota bacterium | reverse complement strand
TACGTTGAGACGCTCACGCGCATCGGCTGGGCGGATCAGACCTATGGGGTCGATTACGCGGGCGCCGCCGAGGCGACGCGTCAGGCCATGCAGATCGCCGTCGGGCTCGGTGCGAAGTCGCTGCGCGACCTGAAGATCAGCGCCGATTACGCCTTTGCCGGCGCCTGGCGGACCAACGCGCTCGTTAACCTCAACCGCAATACCAGTGCGCTGCGGGTCGGCCGGAAGGTGTTGACGGTGGCCGACGGGGTGCTGGCGCAGCGTCCGTGGTATCGGCTGACGCTCAGCGCCAAGGAGATCACCGACGGGTGGCTGGTCGCGGCCGCCGATGGCGAGCTCGACCCGCGCGCGGGCCAGCAGTTCGCGCTGCAGGAGCAGCAGACCGCACGAGCGTTCCTGAAGCTCGATCCGGGCAATGTGGATATGTGGAACAACCTCGGTCTGGCACTCACCGACGTGTGTGTTCCGCTGTGGGCGCAGGGGCGGTTGGATCATGCGCTGAGCTGGTGCGGCCGGGCGTTCGAGGCCTGGGCTCACGTCGCGAAGAGCCTCAACGGCGGCTTCGTGGTCCAGATCCGCTACCTCGCGACGCGGATGGGCAACTGGCAGGCGCGCGCCGGGCATGGCGCTGCGGCGCTGCGCGCCGCAGCGAGCGCCCAGGGTCTGTTCCACGCGATCGCCGGGCGCGATCCGCCAAACCGCGGGGGCTGGTACGAGGTGCGGCTCGATGCGAAGGCGGTGCGGGCCGAGGCGCGCTACGAGCGCGGCGACGCGGCGGGCGCAGCCGCGATGGCGGGGCCGGCGATCCACGCACTGCGTGCGGTGCCGGGACTGAAGGGCGCCGCGCAGTTGGCACAGGCCTTTCTGCTCTATGACTTCTCGAGCATATACGGCCGGGCCGAGTACCAGCGGGGGCATTTCGCCCGGGCCGAACGCGCCGAGCGCGATGCGCTCGCGCAGGGCAAGATCGTCGCGCTGTTCGCACCCTCGGTGCTGGCGCAGGAGCGCGACCGCGCCGCAGTGTCGACGTGGCTGGCGCTCGCGCTTGCGCGTCAGGGGAAGCGCGCCGCGGCCCGGCGGCGCATCGCTGCGGTCGTGACCTTTGAGGAAGGCCTCCTGGCACGGGACCATGGCGATGTCTGGGTACCCTATGAGCTGGCCCGAGCGCTCTATGCCCAATCTCTGGCCGAACCGCACCACCGTGCCGCGCTGCTCGCGAGGGCCGCGGGGCTGCTGCGTCATCTGCCGATCCGGGTGCAGCGTCTGTACGACGTCCAACTCTTGCGGCGCTGGGTGCACGACGAGCGCTGAGCGTCCCTGCGAGGTGTGCATTCGGGCCTCAGCTGACTTCGACCGGGCGAGTGTCCGGGCCGATGACGATGGGGTGTGCAGGGGTGCTTCACCGGCGCAAGGGTTTGCGGCAGGCACGGCGAGCGGCATGCCGCTCGCCGTCCTTCCCCCGGCGCACCGGCCAAGATGCCCCCCTCAGGGTCCGAGCCTCTCGAGTACGGCTGAGTGCCGTGCGTGGAGGGCTCCGGCCGGAGGCGGGCGCACAGCAGAGCGCCGCCCGCAGGCGGCTCTCTGGCAGACGAACACCCGGGCCATCAGCCCGGCGGAGACTCAGACGCGCGAGCGGCGGCGTGCGAGCGCCCAACCCACCGCGGCCAGACCCACCGCAAACAGAGCCAGTGCACCCGGCTCGGGTGTGCTGACGGGCGGCGTGCCGCCATCCTCGAACAGTGCGCCGCTCGGGGCGGTGGCGGAGATGTCGAAGGACTCCGCGCACGGATTCGGCACGGCGAGAAATCCCGCTACCACGCTGCCGAGCTGCAGGCCGCTGATGCTCAGCAGCGGACCCCTCATGCGGTCCTTGTTCGGCTCCAGCGTGAAGAGGCCCGGACCTGAGTCGGCGCCCGAACCCAAAACGGCGACGTAGACGGTGTATCCGGTGGCACCGGGATCCACTGACTGCGTCGAGCCGAGCCACGCGCTGAGTGGGTTGCTCGGGCTCACCGAACTTCCGCCGGAAGCGGCGCCGAGATCCTGCACGAGGGTGCCCTGGGTCCAGGGGGATGCGGCCGAGTCGAGAGACGCCACGGTGGACTGTGCGGTGTTCGAGTTGCCGCCGATCGTCCAGTCGATCGTGTACGACGCCGACTCAGGGGTGTAGTTGTTCGGCACCAGTACGGCGACGGCGAACACTCCCGTGGTCGGACCGTGAGAGATCCAGAAACCGAAGTTCGGCGAGGTGTCCGTGGTGGGAGTGATGGTGCCGTTATCCGTACACGTCGGGGTCGAGCCGTAGCAGAAGGCGTGCAGCGGCCCCGCCGAGGCGCTCATCGCACCCAGCAAGCCGCCGAGGGCCACGAGGCTCATCCACGCCGATTTCCACTGCCGCGCCATCGCCGTCTCCTCATGCGCTCCGGGCCCGGGGCCCTCAGCGCCATGCTGTTGTCAATCGACAGCACTTGAGAAAAATTCATGCCGTACGCAATATTATATAATGAAATCAATGGCGTATATGTCTACCGAGCCTTTCGTTTTGACTTAATCAAAGAACGCAGTGTGCGCTGCGTCAAAGAATTCGACACCCATCGGGCAGGCGCCGGCACCGGAGCGTCTTTGCCGATAGCGCGGCCAGTCGCCCGTTCTATACTCCTGCACGGTCTCGAATCATCGCGTGCTTGAAGGAGAGTGCAGTGCGCCTTCCCGGGGTCTCTCGTTTGAGCGGTGGACGGTGGCTCATTTGTGCGGCCGCCGCCGTGTCGCTGACCGCCTGCGGCGGAGGTGGCAGCAGCGGCTCGGGCAGCGGATCCGGCAGTGGGTCCGGGGGCGGCACGCCTATGACGTATACCGTTGGGGGTACGGTGAGTGGCCTGACGGCGAGCGGTCTGGTCCTGACGGACAATGGCGGTAATGCGCTCAGCG
>JAKCEJ010000334.1 GCA_021838065.1 Pseudomonadota bacterium | reverse complement strand
GTTGCGCTCGGCGAGGCTGGTCGCCGCCGCCGGCTGCGGCGGCTGGCTGTGCCAGCGCACCGGCAGAACGTCCTGGAAGGCCAGCTCCTCGTAGAGGACGATGGTATCGGCGGTATCGGGGCTATCTAACATAATCCGGTCGGCGACCCAATCCAGTGATGGCCTGCGCGGCCGGCTCAACCGGCATTCGGCAGCGTGCTCACCCGGGCCGGGTTGTTTGCCTCTTCGTAGAAGAATCGGCGTACGCGCATGGCTTGCTCCAGCCGGCCCTTGCGCACATACGTCTGATAGAGCAGGTCCTTCATCACCTCGAGCAGCACGCCCGCCTCATGGCTCTGCAGCAGCGGGATGCCGGGCCGCGGATCGGAGGCGATGCCGAACAGGACGCTCCGGATCTTCGAGAACGTCTCCGGCGCGAGGGCGGCAAGCTCGCGCACCTCGTTCAGCGCGTCGAACAGCTTGAGTTTTCCGGCCTCGCCGAGGTCGGTGAACAGGGCCTGTGCGGTGCGCCGGCACATGGAGGCGAACGCGTTGTAGGCGCCGCTCGAGAAACACGAGAGCGCCTCCTTGAACAGCAGTTCCACCTCTTCCGGCAGATACATGCCGTCGAATCTCTCGCGTGCCCGTTCCACTTCGGTGAACTGCGGCGAGAGCTCGACGCGCGTCGGGGCATAGGCGCGGACGGTGAATCGCAGGAAAATAGGCGCCAGGCACGCATCGCAGCGGAAGACGATGCCGATCTGCGCGGGCCGGTAGGTCTGCAGCTCCTGGAAGCGCGGCACGGCGGTGGCGCTCATGTGCGCGACCGCCTGGCAATGCGGGCACAGCAGCACCAGGCGCTTGCCCTGGTCGTGAATCAGACGGCTTTCCGCGTCGATGTGGGGCATGGCGGCGTTGCGCTGCTGTTTGTCTGATAGCCACTGCCGGGACCACAATTATAACCCATGAGCGGCTGATTTGCCCCGGGGTGCCGCCCGCGCCCGTCGATGGGGCTTATTCGCCCGATTTACGCGCCACCCCGCCGCCGATCAGCCGCGCGAGATCCAGCAGCACGCGCGGCAGCGCGATGTCGCTGGGGGCCAGCAAATAGCGCGTTTCCCAGTGTGGTCGAAAGCGCTCGAAGTAACGGCGCATCTGTGCGAAATGCTCAAAATGCTCCCCGTGAGTGAACATCAGACGGCCGGCCTGCTGCCAGGCCGGCCCGAGCGGGTCGCGCTCCAGGCCCTCAAGCGGCACCATGCCGAGATTGGCCCAGCGATAGCCTTGCGCACGCGCCCACAACAGCGTCTCGATCAGCAGGTAGCTCATGGTGCCGAGCGGCACATCGGGCAGGATTCGAATCAGGTCGAGAGCGGTTTCGAGGCGGTCGGCAGCCGACCACAGGTTGGCGAACGCGACCGGCTCGGCGCCGCGGCGCACCACGGCGAGGGGAAAATGGCGCAGGTAGTGCGGCGAGAAAAAACCGGCCGAAAAGCGCCGCTCGCCGGTGGCGTGGCGCGCGAGCCAGGCGTCCGAGACCGACCGCAGCTCGGCCAACAGCGGTCCAGGGGCCGGCGCAGGATGCACCTGGAAGGACAGCACGGCGCGGCGCGCGTGCTGCACGAGGTGACGCAGTCCCGCGCGCTCGGCGCCCTGCAGCGAGAAGTCCGCGAGCAGCACCAGCGCCTGCGCGCCGATCGGCTGCGGCGCGAGGCCCAGGTCCTCATAGGCGCTCAGCCACTGTGTCCCGGTCTGATAGAACACCGGCTGCCCGCGGTGACGGTCGGCGATCTGGCAGAAGCGCCACAGCAGCTCCTGTGCCCCGGAGCGCTCGCCCACGGGATCGCCCAATGCGACCCAGCTGCGCCCGGCCACCTGGTAAGTGAGAAATGCCTCGCCGGAATCGGCGAACAGGAGCCGCTTGTCGCCGGTGAGTGCCGCATTGGCCAATGTCTCCTCGCCGCGCGCGATCAGCCGGCGTGCGCGCGCCAGATCCGCGCCACTCGCAGCGGCCGGCTCCGGCGGGGCCGGCCGCAGAAGGTTAAGCGTCAGATAACTGGCGGCGAGCACCGCCGGCACCAGTCCCCCGCGCAGCATCCGGCCGTACGCCAGATGCGCGCCGGCCGTCCACCAGGGCGCCGCGCCGTGGTAAGTGAGCAGCCCGGCCCATACGGCAAGAACAATCACACTGCCGACGGCCGTGATCCACACCGGGGTGAATCGTTCATCGATGATGGCCGTCGGGCGGTAGAAGGCATCGCGCCCGAGCCACAACACCACCAGCACCAGCGCGAGCAGCGGGGCCTCCTCGACGAGCAGCCCCTGCGCGAGCGAGGCCGCCATGGCGAGCAGCAGCAGCCGGCTGGCGAGCTGGTAGGCCGTGCGGACCCGCCGGAACAGCGCGCGGGCGAGCAGCAGCAGGCCGACACCGCTTACGCTCGCGACCAGGTCGGCGGCCGCAGACACGGCCGTCGGCAGCGCGCGCCTGAGCAACGGCAGGTAAACGTCCACCGGCGGCCACATCACCGCCACGATGAGCAGCGCGCCGGCGAGGAACACCAGCGAGCCGGCGATTTGCGGGGCCACCGGCGTCACGTAAGTCGCGGCGCGCTCGCGGGCGCGCGCCAGATCGCCGCGCCGCGTGTTGAACTCCTGGTAAGCGAACAGCGCCGCGCCGACCAGCAGGGGCGCGAGGTAATACACCGCGCGGAAGGCGAGCAGCGCGCCGAGCACCGAATCGGTCGGCGCGGTGTGCAGCGCGAGCAGCATCACCGTTTCAAAGACGCCGATGCCGCCGGGCACATGGCTCAGGATGCCGGCCGAGAGGGCGATCGCGTAGGTGCCCATGAAGGGCAGCAGGCCGATGTGCGCCGCGCTCGGCAGCAGCCACCACAGCACCGAACCCTCGATGGTGAGGTCGGAGACGCTGAGCAGGATCTGGCCGGCGCTGAGC
>JAKCEJ010000333.1 GCA_021838065.1 Pseudomonadota bacterium | reverse complement strand
CCGATCCGCTGGACCGCACCACCCCGGAGGCGTTCGAGCGCTTCAAGGAGATGGTGGCGGCGCACGATGAGATCATGGAATGCCACATGGTCGCCGGCGGCTTCGATTACCTGCTGAAGGTGCGGGTGAAGGACATGGAGCGCTACCGCACGCTGCTCGGGGAGACCATCGCTGCCATCCGCGGCGTGCAGCAGACGCACAGCTACTTCGTCATGGAGGAAGTGAAATCGACGCACCGCATCGGGATCCCGGAGATGGCGCCGGTCGGCGAGGGCGTCGTGGCGCAGCGGCGCTGATCGAGTTGTCGCAGTCCGGCGCGGGCCCGTCGTGCCGCTTACGGCGCTGCGCCGAGGCCCGCCGGCGGCAGTTCGCCTTCCAACAGCGTGATGGCGCGGCGCCGCGCGGTGTCCGGATCGAGCCGGCCGGCCGCGACGTCGGCGACCAGCCGCGCGTGCTCCCGATGGCGCAATCCGGTGAGCGCCATCCCGAGATGGTGCGCGACGGTGGCGAGCGCGGCACGGATCTCGGGGGCGAACTGCTCGCCGTCGCGCGGGCGGCAGACCAGCGCGCCGAGGAGCGATTCGGCGACGGTCATGGGAAGCGCGAGCCCCTCGGCGCCGATGCGGTTGGCCTGCGCCGCGAGCGCCACCGGCTCGTGAGAAGCGCGCATCGCGACGAACACCGGATCGTCGGCGTCGATCACCGCCGGCCAGGACTCATCGCTCGCGGCGTGCCGGCGGTAGCTGCTGCCGGCGCGCTCGTAGACCGCCACCGCGGCGCACTGCATCTTCAGGCGCTCGATCGCCATCTCGAGCAGGTGCGCCTCCCGCTCCACGAAGGGGCACTCGCGCGCGAACCGCTCCAGTGCGATGAGCGCGAGGCGCTGGCTGCGGAAGAACGCCTGCTCGATCCAGCTCTCGAGCCGCCGGTGCAGTGGGCTCAGCACCACGGCCAGCACCAGCGCCGCGAGCGCCTGCAGCGCCCAGCCGATCCTGTCGCTGACGGCGAACTGGTGCAGCGTCTGCTCGAGGATCGAGAACGTGGCGAACACGAGCGCGGTGAGCAGGCCGAACACCAGCGCCCGGTCGATGACGAATCCCACGTCGATGAGGCGCGTGCGCAGGACGGCATAGAGATAACCGAGCAGCGCGATGCCCTGCAGCACATTCACGACCTGGGTCACAACAGGATTCCAGGCTCGCGGCGCGGCAAACATCATCAGGCTGCTCCCCAGGAGCAGGGCCGTGCTCCAGAGGACCCAGCGGATGCGCAGCCGGTCCTCGTGGGCCGCGAAGCGATAGCCGGCGAGCAGCACGGACAGCGTCACGGCAGCGACCAAGGCGAACAGCGTCAAGCCGATCGGGCGGTAGCTTGCGGCCATGAGCGTCACGCCGGCGCGAATGAGCGCACTGTAGCGAATCTCATCCAAGACAAACATGGCCACAATCGCGAGCGCGATGCTCACGCGCGCTATCTTGCGCCAGCGCGAGGGCAGGCTCGCGCCGGCCAGGCTGTCGGCCATGGCGAACAGCGCCAGCACGACTGCCACCTCGTCGGCCAGGATGTTCATCTGATACTGCCAGAACGCCCACGCCGGCGGCAGCGGCAACTGCAGGGGGCCCGAGTTGAACAGCGCGAGCAGGAACAGCGCCGACAGTCCCCACGCCGCCCAGTCCCTGCCGCGCCACAGGGTCAACATGGCGATGGTGAACATCACGATCTGAAAGCCCAGAAACTCCGCGCGCAGCAGCGTCGACAGCCTGTCGGGAACGGTCGATATCCGTCGCTCGGCCAGTTGACCGTCGCGGATGACCGGAAGCGTGAGCACGGTGCCGGGCAGGACATCGTGCGGGTCAAACACCACGGCGCGCTCCGCGGGGCTCAGGCGATGGATGGGGATGATGTCGCCTGCGCGCAGGCCCTGCGGCAGCGCAGACTGTTGTGTCGGGTGGACCACGTACAGGCCGTCGCGCAGGTGCACGAGCCGGGCTGAGAATTCCGATCCCGGCGCGAGTCCCAAGACGATCAGCGTGCCGGCCGCCAGGCTGCCGAGCGCGAACAGGGTCAGGAGCAACCGCACACCGAGTACGCGTGACATCACGATCTCCCCCCGCCAGCGGCCCGGGCGGCCGCCGTTCGGCGAGTGTAAGGAAAACCCGCCGGACCCGGAAGTTTTATGCTGCGCGCCCTCAGCGCTCGAGCACGGTGCCGCAGTGTCTGCAGGTGCGCGCCGCGCGATTGGCGTAGAAGCGCTCGAACAGCGGCGGCAGCTGAGTCTCGATGTCGGTGAGCTCGATGAATGCCTCGTGCAGGAGGCTTGCGCAGCTCGGGCAGTACCACTGGAACCCGTCGCGCTCCCCGGGGCGGCGCTGGCGCTCGATGACCAGGCCCAGGCTCCCAGCCGGCCGCTGCGGGGAGTGCGGCATGAGGGCCGGCAGCAGCAGCATCTCGCCCTGGCGGATCGGAATCTCCACCACGCCTCCCGCCTGCATCGTCTTCAGCACGATCTCGCCCTCGAGCTGGTAGAACAGCTCCTGGCCGGGGTCGAGGTGATAGTCCTGACGGGCGTTGGGGCCTGCGACCACCATGATGATGAAGTCCCCGTCGGCGAACACGCGCCGGTTGCCGACCGGCGGCTTCAGCAGGTGCCGGTTGGCCTCGATCCACTGTTGGAAGTTGAGCGCATGCGGGGCACCCATGGCCGGTCTCCTCAGGTCTCGATGGACTGATAGGCGCGCGAGGGCACCGCGGTGGTGATTCCGCTGTCGAGGTCGAGCGCGGTGAGCGCGCCGCCCCACACACAGCCGGTGTCGAGTCCGGCGAGATTCGCGCGCAGCACCAGGCCGAGCGCCGACCAGTGTCCGAACACGACGCGAATGCCGCCGGTGAGCCGATCCTCGGCCTCGAACCATGGCCGCCATGCGGAGCTTTCGGCGGGCGGTTTGCCCTTCAGGGC